>NZ_LT799838.1:2703049-3006098 GCF_900168255.1 Psychrobacter sp. DAB_AL43B
AGCTAGCCCTGCCACTAACAGTGTTATTCGAATCCAAAAATCCAATGCGCCGTCCATGATATGCGGTAAATAAGCGGGTCCCATGTTTGATGCCATTACTAACCAAAGCCCAACGGTAACTGCTATTCCTGCACAGACAATTCTTAATATTATATTGCCAATACCTTTTAATAAAGCGCGCCACTTATGATGATTGGACGTATTTGGTGAGTGATTATTTATCGACAATTAGTCTCTATCCTTGCGTTATTCTTTATATTTAGTATTACATGGTCGCTTAAAAATAAGCAGTTATGAATAGATAAAGCATGTTTATTTCAAATAAGCTTATATTCTGCTGATTTCTAGCATTGTAATAGCATGTTAAAAATGATGGGAAATTTAGACTCGCGGTCATATCTTTAATATAAATTCTGTATACTTAAAACTGTACCGCCCAATTTGTAACTAATGGATGACCTTCTGCCATGTCTAGACGTTCAGCGCCTTTTGTCGCCCCCGATTATATCGACGATCCTATTTCAAAAGATGGCAAAAAACACGCCAAAGTTTTGCTATCAACGCTGCAAGAAGATATTGCGAGCTTTCGAGATGAACAGTTCCCGCCTGATATTTTACGTCAAGTTCGTGATATGCCTATTTATGAAGGTAATTTAGCAGAAGTCCAAGCATACCAGCAACGTTGGCACAATCTACTTGAACGTGCGATGGCGTTTTACCCCGCTGCCAATTTAGCACCTGACTATCTACCGTTGCCCGCCAGCCTTGAAATACCACAGTTTATCTATCATGTTCAAAGGCTCCATTTGACCAAGACCCGAGCTAAGGAATCCAAAAGCTTCGGCTCGGTCGGTGCGCTCACCGATAAATGCGGTGATTATAGTGCTGATGACATTGAGCGTATGACAGTAGCGTTTGATAATGATGAGGAAGCGCGTTTAGTCGCCCACCGTGAGTTTATTGACTTACGCGCTTATGTATTTTGCCGTGATAATAAGGGCGAGATGCTAGAGCCTGAACGGGTACGTTTTTATCGAACGGGCCTCATCGTTCACGCCCTACCCGATTTTAAAATCGTAGACAGTCGCCAGACACCACGTAAGCGCCGTAACGATGCTTATAGTAATCCGCTGGCAGATAATGGCGTATGGAAGATTTATCGTAAAAAATAAACTATACTAAAATCGTTTTTATTATTATCGTAATCTTGCTTTACTGCTTATTTTATCGTTCTTGCTAAGGAGTCCAGATGTTCGCTGCCGCCGCCGGCTCACCAAACTTGATGTTACAAGCTACCATTTTCTTGGGAGCAGCGCTGCTCTTTGTACCACTTGGTAAGCGCTTCGGTATTGCGACAGTCTTAGGGTATCTCATCACAGGACTGATATTGGGTCCAAGTGTCTTAGACGTGGCAGGCGACGCTGAGAGCCTGTTGCATTTTTCTGAGTTTGGCGTGGTGATGCTGTTGTTCATCATTGGGCTTGAGCTGCAGCCATCACGATTATGGGCGCTACGCCGTTCTATATTTGTGTTGGGTGGTCTGCAAGTTGGTTTGACTGGCACGTTATTAATGTGGCTTTCACATCAGTTCTTCGCCTTACCACTCGATACCGCATTTATCATCGGCTTTGGACTAGCCCTCTCATCTACTGCTTTTGTGCTACAGATATTGACTGAAAAACAGCAGCTTTCGAGCACTCATGGTCGTGAAGCCTTTACGATTTTATTATTCCAAGATATTGCTGTTATACCCTTATTAGCCGTTATTCCATTTTTATCAGGCGTGCGCGAACAAAGCTATGATTTGATTTATTTTGGCAAAGTATTCGCTGTTTTTGCCGGACTCATTTTTGCCAGTCGTTATGTCGTTCGACCGTTTTTTAAATTTGTGGCATCAAGTGGCGCGTCAGAGTTATTAACAGCTGTAGCACTATTCATCGTGATGGGCGTGTCTATTTTGATGGGTCAGATTGGTCTATCGATGGCATTAGGCGCATTTTTGACGGGGGTATTGCTGGCAGATTCTGAGTATCGCCACGAGCTAGAGGCCAGTATCGAGCCTTTTAAAGGCCTGTTATTAGGGCTGTTCTTTATGTCGGTCGGTATGTTGACCGATGTCAAACTCATCTTGGCCAAGCCCATCTTCATTATTGGCTGCGCGATGGGGCTGATGTTTATTAAATTCAGTGTCATTACAGCGATTGCAAAAATATCAGGCAATCGCTGGCCGACCAGTATTCGGCTAGGTGTCACTCTCGCTCAAGGCGGTGAATTTGCCTTTGTGTTGTTTAGCGTGGCGACGGCACAAAACGTCTTACGACCTGAGCTTGCCAATACACTGAACCTTGTCGTGACCATCTCTATGGCACTCACGCCCTTGGCATTCTTATTATTAGAAAAAATAGGTGAGCCGTTATTTGCAAAAAGTAAACCAAGCCGTGAATACGATACGATTCCAGACCACGAGCATCAGGTGATTATCGCTGGTTTTGGGCGAGTTGGTCAGATTATCGGTCGTGTATTGCGCATGCACAATATTGAGTTTACAGCGATTGAACGCTCTGCCAATCGAGTCGATTTCGTCCGTAAATTTGGTAATCAAGTCTACTATGGCGATCCAAAAAACCCTGAGATACTACGGGCGGCTGGTATCAAAAAAGCACGTGTATTTATTCTTGCCATCGATGATTTAGAACGCTCTATCACCACTGCTCAATACCTGCGTAAAAACTATCCAGATTTGGTTGTCTTAGCGCGAGCGCGTGATCGCCAGCACTACTATCGTCTACGCGAGGTTGGCGTTCGTCATATTTGGCGTGAGACTTATTTAACCTCTTTAGATATGTCACGTGAGTCGCTACAGCTGCTTGGTATTTCACCAGAAAAAGCACGCGAAACGGTACAAACTTTCCGCGACTATGATGATGATTTGATTGAACGCCAACAAGCTATCTATGACGATGAAGCCAGTATGATTGAATCGACCCAATCAGCGATGGCAGAGCTAGAAAGCCTATTTGATGAAGACATTGATAAAGCCCGTAAAATGGATTTGAGCGATTTTTATGAGGCGCTCAAAAGCCAAGCAGTACCAATCGATGATAAAGACCATATCGCGACTGATTCTAAAAACTAAGCTTTATAAAACGCTAATCAGCGCTACAATTTTCAGGTGCTTGCTTTTTATTCAGTGAACTTATACATTCCCAATTATCACCGCCTAGTACATGATAAAAAACCAAATTATGATCATTTAGATAGCGTATAGGGAACTTAACATTCTGAATCGTCGCAATAACGGCACAGTCGGTTTCTGCTACCCCCGCCGCCTTGGTATCAATATCAATACGTACTTGCTGAGTGCCAGTATTGATAGGCAGATTGATCGGGCATTGTCCGGTTTGCTGATATATCAGCGCCACGCGATTTTGTGCTGTTTTAGCGCTATCATAGGCATCAAACAATACTTCATTTGCTTTTGGCTTGGCGATAATAGGCAAAAACTGCACCTTAATCACCATTAAGGCAAATGCAAAAAATCCAAAGCCCAGCCCTAATCCAAATAAACTAACCCCACCCTCTCGGCGCAAATGCGCTTGTTGCAAGCGCTCATCTTGCGGATAGTCGTCAATAGCATCGGCAATCTCACGACGGGCCATACGATAATAATAAGCGTCCGTCCAGCGTGCGACCATAAACGACCAAAATAGCCAAATGATTGCAGCGATGGCTGCTCGTATCGTCATCTGATAAGCATCAGCGATATAAGGCATGGCCAAAAATTCCACCGTAACCAATACCAAAGCAACATTGAGCTGGATAAATGACCATCCTGCCACACTATAGACAATCGCATCCATATAGCGCTTACGGTAGAGCAGCCAAGGAAAGGTCACAAAAAACGCTGCCCAATGCCATTTTGGTGAGAGATAGCCTTGTTTATCAAATTGCTCAAAGCGTTTTAAATAATAGCGCTGGCTACGGTTACTGATAAACCATTTGTCTAATTGCCTACGTCTGGTAGGGGTTAGTTGTTCTTGATAAAAAGGAGGCGGTGTATCCGTTTCGATAAATAACATAGCAGTAGGCTCTCAATAAAAAGCGTATTGATGATTATAGTAAAACACTCGCACCATAGTGAACCATCATGTCAAATCTCACCTTTGTATTTTTCATTATAATTCCATATTTATAGTATTTCTTTAGTATAAACTTATGCAAAAGCCAATCATAGAGTATCTAGACTCTTATCATTAAACGATCAGTGACTCTCTTATGTTTAAACTCAAACGTAATATAATAATATCAATCCTCGCTATTACCGCACTAATCGGTATCGCTTTAACAGTCATTATGGCTAATATCAGCTCAATCTCTGACCCTTATACCAATGAGCTAGTTTTTGATAAAAATAGTTTTGTAGGACAGTGGCCATTCGCTGTCGAAAGTGTGGTCATAAGGTGTGATGACATCAATAATAAATCAATCGTTTCTATGACAACACCTACTGGAGAAGGTTATATTCTTAATACTGATTCAAACGTAGACCCCGATAAAACTCAAATGAAACTATTACGCCCAGAACATGCTGTCTGGCTCGATTTTCCTGCAGATACCGAAAAACCTAAAACAAATTCGCTCTCTAGTGGTGTTAAAATTCCTATCGACGATATCATTAGCACAGGTTTAAAACTATGCGTTGAGATTTAGGGTGACTTTAGGAAATTAGAAGATGCCTCATGATTCAACGTTCACACTTGCTCAGATTTAACTTATAATACGCTCATATTCGCAACTTTATAAAGTCTTAGTAATATTATGAGCCAACCTTCTAATACCAATAGTCCAAACGATATAAACCAAGTAGCTGAGCCTAGTACTGCCACTCCTTCCGATACCATGGCCGTTTCAGAGAATGACAAACATCTACGTATCGTTAATACGTTTATGAAACGCCGCACGCACATGAATAAAAACGCCGAGCTGGCATTGACTGCGCCAGAGTTTGCCCATTATTTGGTTAATAACAGTTTTGGCGATGGCAATCTTGATGGCATCGATGATTTGCGTGTGCTATTCACCGATAGCCCTAATGGTAGAGACGCCCCACTTACTGTAGAGATTGGTTTTGGGCTCGGTGATTCGTTCATTGAGATGGCAGTAGCAGAGCCTAACCGTAATTTTGTGGGTGTCGAAGTCCATGAGCCAGGTATAGGCAAATGCGCTTATATGGCAGGCACCCAAGGCTTAACCAATGTCAAAATCATCAACGGCGATGCCATTCAATTGCTAAAGCAGTTACCAGAAAATCATATCGATCGCATCCAGCTGTATTTCCCTGACCCATGGCAAAAAAAGCGTCACTACAAACGTCGTTTCGTCAGCCCTGAGCGCATGGCAATCGTGACTCGCAGTTTAAAGCAAGGTGGCTGGTTCCATACCGCCACCGACTGGGAGCATTATGCTTTTTGGATGGTAGAAGTTTTAGATGGTTTTACAGGCTTAACCAATCAAGCTGGCGTTGGCAACTTCACTGACCGTCCTGACTTTCGTCCGATGACCAAATTCGAGCGCCGTGGTTTAGAGCGTGGTCATGGCGTATGGGATTTAATCTATCTCAAGGACTGATACCGATAAGCCTTTACCCTAGCAGCTCCCCATATAGCGGCTAAGATACTTATAGTTATTGATAAGTGCCTTAGCCGCTTTTTTATGGCTATCATTATTCAAGCGCCTATTTTATAGAGGTAGGTATAAAATCTAACCTGCTCTGCTATCTACTTTAAAAATATAAAATACTTTCATAAAAAAATAAGCCGCCTACCCTGACGTGAAACATAGCGATTACAAAGCAAATTATTGATAAATTTAAATTTGCAAAAACAGAAATCCCTAATAATGGCAGACTGGATGATATTCCTTATCTGCGCAAACATTGATAGTATAAGGGCTTCATGAGTTCTCCCCATAAGCTGTGGATAACCCTGTGTATAAGTCGCTACTTGACAAGGATTTCCCTAGGCAGCTTAAAGGATAAGGTAAAATCGTTCATTTTTTGTACAATATAAAATTCATTAAATATCAACATCTTATGTTCGATTTAAAAATAAAATAATTTATTTTTAATATTTTTAATATTAATTTTATCTGCTCAGATGTTTCACACACCATAAATAAAGTCGCTTTATTTATTGTGGACAACTCATAAACCTATTGACAAACAGCCTTGTTATCAAGTTTAAATACTAAGCTAAAACAGAGCATATTTTATGCAGACTTCATCCTTATACTATACGACACTACCTGTCGCTTAGCGTTTTATTGCTCTAATCATTTGACTTGGATTTTGTTATAATTGCCTCATCTAAACAAGAATAGTATAAAGAAGTATGTACTGATAATTAAATGATAAATGTGTCAATAACTATTATATTTATCATTATTTATGAACTTTTTTTTACTTTTGTCATCACTTAATTTTACTGTATAGTAGAGTGATATATTCGATATCACTGTCTAAAACCTAACATTATAATCTCCCCCAACCTTGTTCAAAAATATCTGTTACTTAAGATTAAAGTCATGATTAGTGATATTGAGCAAGCAGTTTTTGATAGCAATAATACTTACTGTTCCGAATTAATGATTAATAATAAGGAGTCCTGCATGGACGAAAATAAAGCCAAAGCCCTTAAAGCTGCATTAGCTCAAATCGAAAAGCAGTTTGGTAAAAATACCATTATGCATTTGGGTGATGACTCAGCAGCACTTGATGTCGATGTGGTATCGACTGGCTCATTAGGTTTAGATATTGCACTTGGTATTGGCGGTTTGCCAAAAGGTCGTATCGTTGAGATTTACGGCCCTGAAAGCTCAGGTAAAACGACTATGACTTTGCAGGCGATTGCAGAGTGCCAAAAACAAGGTGGTGTTTGTGCCTTCATCGATGCTGAGCACGCCTTAGATCCAGTATATGCACGCAAGCTTGGTGTGAATACTGATGAATTACTACTCTCACAGCCTGATAATGGCGAGCAAGCGCTTGAGATTACCGATATGTTGGTACGTTCAGGTGCAATCGACATGATCGTTATTGACTCAGTAGCAGCTTTGACGCCGCGTGCAGAGATTGAGGGCGAGATGGGCGATTCACATATGGGTTTGCAAGCACGTCTTATGAGCCAAGCCCTACGTAAAATCACCGGTAATGCCAAACGCTCAAACTGTATGGTAGTGTTTATTAACCAAATTCGTATGAAAATCGGTGTTATGTTTGGTAGCCCAGAAACCACAACCGGTGGTAATGCGCTCAAATTCTATGCTTCAGTACGTATGGACATTCGTCGTATCGGTGCGGTCAAAAATGGCGATGAAATCATTGGTAACCAAACCCGTGTCAAAGTCATTAAAAACAAAATGGCACCACCATTTCGCCAAGCTGAGTTTGAGATTACTTATGGCGAAGGTACCAATCACTTAGCGGAAGTCATTGATTTGGGTGTTGAGATTGGTGCGGTTGGAAAAGCAGGCTCGTGGTACAGCTATGGCGATGAAAAAATCGGTCAAGGTAAAGCCAACTCAGTACTGTTCTTAAAAGAAAACCCTGTTATTGCTGAAGAGATTGAAGCTAAGATTCGTGCTGAAAAGCTTGGTGTAAAAAGTGACAGCAAGGCAGAAGATCTTATTGAAGCTAATGAAGAACTGGCCTCTGAACCTGTACAATAACGGTCTAATGATTAACTGTCATAAGTAACTATGATTTATTATGGAAATTAAAACTTTAGCTGAAATTCTAGCTGAGTCGGATGCCGACTCAGCTAGTAATACTAACACTAGACCCAAAAAACCGTCTAAACACTCCTATAAAGATACGCCTAACAAGCCCAGTAAAACTGGCAAACACTCTGCCTATCCAAGTAAAGAGCCTTCATCAGCTAACGACTCAGTAAATAACGACTCAATAAATCACGACTCTAACTTTAATATAGAATCGATTGACGCGCTATCCTCTCCTATAAAAAAACCATTTAAGAATAAAAAACGCAAAAAAAACTTCCATCCAGCTGCTAACTTTACAGCTGAACCTAATGATGTGCCTGTTTATCAGCCACCAGAAGCGCAAAGCATTAAAGAGATGTTGGCAGAAGTTAAACACAACGTTCATAGTGATAGCGACGATATCGACTCTCATCATAAGGCTAGCGTTGGGCAACATTTAGAAAGTTCAGAATGTTTATCTGATTTAACGGCTCCTAATGACAGTAAAGCAGATAGTCAAATAGATAACTTACCTTCTGCACTTAAAGCTTATTTGCGCACGCCTGAGCAACGGCAAGCGGAAGTCGATGCCATCAAAGCAGAAAGCCGCTTACGTTGGTTGGCTTTTTATTATTTGTCACGGCGCGAGTATGGTAAAGCTGAATTAAAGCAAAAGTTGCTGGATAAAGAACAAGACCCAGATAAAATAGACATATTACTCGATGAGTTTGAAGACAAAGGCTATCAAAGCGATTACCGTACGACCCTCATGCTTATCCGTGAAAGCATTCGTAAAGGGCGTGGGCGCGGACATATTAAGCAGGAATTCTATCGTAAAAAAATTGCCATGCCAGACAATATCGATGAGCTCATTGATATGGCTAATACAGAATCCGAAGAGTTCAGCGAATTTATAGATGACAGCGCTGATAATTTGGTCGAAGGCGTAGACTGGCTGAAACTAGCGGTTACTGCCCGCACCAAAAAATATGGTGATGACATACCCACTGAACAAAAAAACAAAGCAAAACAGCTACGTTTTTTACAATATCGTGGCTTTAATACTGATATTTGTTTTCAAGCGCTCAACTATACGTTAGATAATTTAGATGAGCGTTTTTAATGTTAATTTGATAGCTCGTCATTAATAAAAACATAATAACAACTTAATATAAACTTAATAATAACCAAGCAGCTTCCACCAAAGTAACCCTGCACCTATCCATACTACAAGGTTTACCACACTCATGATGGCTCCAATACTCCACCACTCTCCTAACGTCACATAGCCTGAGTTAAAGATAACTGGTGCGGTACCTGTTGCATAATGAGTGAGCGTCATCATGATATTGCCTGCTGCTGCCAAAATCAGCGCATATAACATCGGAGGTGCCCCTAAAGTCAATCCTACTGCATAGAAAGCGGCAAATAGCGCAGTGATATGAGCGGTAGTACTAGCAAAAAAGTAATGAATATACAGATAAACTAAGGTCAAAATAACTACAGCGCCGACCCAGCCTACTCCTAGCGTTCCAATCATTGATTCGATATTACTTGAAAACCAGCTGATTAAACCCAATTTATTAAGGTAAGAGGCCATCATAATAAGGGCGCCAAACCAAATAATGGTATCCCATGCAGATTTTTCTTTAAGCACATCGTCCCAAGTTAGTACGCCAGTCAGTATTAACGTCGTCAATCCTATAAAAGCGGTGGTGGTCGCATCAACACTTAATTGCTCACCAAAGATTAGAGCAGGAATATTTGCCCACAGTATCAGCATCAGCGCAAAGACGCCTAACATGATTTTTTCTTGCGTGCTCACCTGACCCATTTCTGTTAAATTATCTTTGGCAAATTTTTTCGCATCGGGAGTTACTTTGACATCCGGTGGATATATTAAATAAATAACCAATGGCATTAATAATAAACAGAGCATCCCTGGTATAAACATCGCGACTGCCCACGTCGTCCATGACAGCTGAATCTCACTACCAGTAGCTTTGTTGACCAGATCTACCACTAATGGGTTCGGTGCAGTAGCGGTAATAAACATACCGGACGTGATTGGATTGGCATGATAATTAACCATGGCTAAATAACGACCAATTTTTTTCTGTGTGCCTTCTTCTGGCGTAGAATGAAAGCTTTGCGCAATCGACTTCATGATAGGATGAATAATACCACCGCCACGAGCCGTATTAGAGGGTGTAATCGGTGCGATCATCAGCTCCGCCGCAGTCAAAGAATACGCGACCCCGATGGTTTTTTTACCAAAGATAGAGATAAAATAATAAGCGATACGCCGACCTAAACCCGTTTTTATTAATCCCCGCGATATCATCACTGCAACACCAATAAGCCAAATCAGAGGGCTCGAATAGCTTGATAACGCATCAGCAATCGCTTCTTTTGGACTCTCGTTGGTCACACCAGTAAGCGCCACCAAGGTGACGGCAATAATGGCAATCGCGCCAATAGGCAAGACTTTACCGATGATGGCGACAATAGTGCCGATAAATAATGCCAACATATGCCATGCTGCAGGTGTGACCCCATTAGGCACAGGAATGACAAACCAGATGATAAGGCTGACTAAAATCGCAAGCGCAGCAGGTATAGGCTTAAATGGCATAAGTAATATATCCTTATAAAATGTTTGTACCCTCAGATAAAACTATCTTTAAAGCAAAACATCTTCAAGTCAACAGATGCTATGAAGTAATATTAAATTAATTATACAGTTATCATAAAGTTTTTAAATCTACTTGGTGGCCTTGTCACTATTTTTAACATATCTATTATCCACTTGAACAAGATATTTCCATCATATTCGTCAGTTAAAAAATAAAAAAAAGAGCGCATTCACATGCACTCTTTTTTCTGTTTTTGAAATGATGGATAAAAGGCGTTATTCTATTTTAAGGTATTCAGACGACTCGATAACTGATTAATAATTTGATCAATTTCTTCATTAGCTTCAGGCTCATTATCTAAGTTACCATTTGGCGTCAACTGATTCATTACTTCAGGCAATAGCTCAGCCAAACCTTGGCGTACTTCCATCTCATTAGCGCCCGTGTGGGCAGCTACTTGCTGAATTTCGCTGTCATCAAATAAACGGTTAATTTCATTAGGATCAAGATTGTCATTGACCTCCTGATTACTCATCCAAGAACGCGCTTGGTTTTCATAACCCATGCCAGTAATTTTTGATAATGCACCACCCAATCCACCATTACGTTTGATCCAACTTAGTACCATTGGCATGAGTGCAGCAATTAACATTCCTTTACCACCGAAGCCAGACTGTCTAGTTTGGCCACCCATAGTCTGTCCACCCAATACGCTACCTAAGATATCACCAAGCCCACCAGAACCTGAGCTCGTACCACCACGCTGACTATTTCCTGTTAAACCACCACCTGTTAGACCGCCGATAATGTCATCTAAACCAAAGCCATTGTCTGAGCGACGCTCATACTGCTGTGGGTTATAGCCACTTGGTTGATTGCCACCGCCTAATACGTTACCCAATATATCGCCTAGTCCACCAGTACGACGTGGATTAATACGTTGATTGACTGGATTGCGTTGGGCATCCTCTGGGTCTATCGCGCTACGTGCCACTTGGCTCACTAAATTCCCTAGTAAACTCATAGTCTGTTCCTTTTTATTATAATAGAATTTCTCGTTAAAAGGTTTCATTTAATGAAATAACGGCTGCTCCATATATCATTAATCAACATCTAGTAAACCACTTTTAACGATTGATTCTAATATATCAAATCTCTTTCTCTGTCTAGATAGGTGTTTTGTTATGACATGTAGTAGATAATTTGACATTACCAGATAAAGTAGATAACTGAGTAGAAGCCATAAAATCAACTAACCTTTATCTAAGCAGTTTTGCTAGCAATAATATTGGTCAAGATAGTTAATTCTCGCCATTGCTCAGCGCTGACTTGATCACGAAACACAGCCACAGATAAACGGCGTTGATAGGGTTCTATAACAATAAAGTCAAAGCATATAACCCAGCGATAATGAGTGAGCGTACTAAGCTCTGCTTGCCATAATGCATCCCCGTGACCTGTACGTATAAACAGTTGCCAATTTTGATATACACTCTTATTAAGTGGCGGCTGGCTTATATGTAATAATATTGGTCGTGATAATGCTAAGTAACTTATGACTGCGGCGCTGATGATTAATATGAACACATATTGCCATAGTGACAATGAGGCAAGCCCTGCTAATATAATGATCGCACTCGCTAGGACGCTATAAAATGCCATGCGCAAATAGCTCATAGCCTTAATAGTGGTGTCGATACGTAGCGAGGTTAGCGTTGTCATATTGGATACCGCAGCATAGCTTTAATTAATTAAGATTGTTTAAAGCGGCTTTGATAGTTAGAAAATTAGATCAAGCGCTTTAAACGACAGATGAGGATTATTGGTCTTCAAACAATCCTTTAAATCATTAAACCAAACTTTTACTATGGCGCCATGTCTTAATCTTATTGACCAATTCCCATAGCGCCTCATCTTCTGGACGATTTTGATTGGTGAAATAATCCAATAAATCAGGGTCTTCATGAGTCAACATTTGAGCAAATGTTTGTTGTTCTGCAGGCGCAGCCGTTAGGTATATCTCTTTGATATACGGATCAAAATAAAAGTCCAACTCTTTGAGGCCTCGGCGTGCTTGATAAATAATGCGACGCTGCTCATTGGTTGGCTCTGGTTGATTTATAATCGTCATAAAAATATTCTCATTGGTTTACATTGTATTTAGATAAATATTAGGATTCGGCAGTTCTATTGTTAGAAATCACTGTCAGAAATAAATCTATTTTTGATCCTAATCACTTAAGCATAGCCATTTAATTATAAGCATCTAATCACAGCTATTAGTCTTTATCGTAGGCAGATAACTGGCTCCATAATGCCACGGCTTGCTGCATCATAGTGACATTATGAGTACGAATAATGCTAGCACCCTGCTGAAGCGCAAAAATACCAGCAGCAGTACCTACCGTATCACGCTCGGGCGGTTGGGTAACAGCAAGCCCTTGCACACCAGTTTTAGTCAGCACTTCTGCCAAAAATCGCTTGCGCGATATACCAAACATCATCGGCAGTCCAAGTATTTGCAAGTTTTTAAGCTGACTTAATAATGCACAGTGATGCTCATAGTTTTTAGCGAAACCAAATCCGGGGTCGATAATTATTTTTTCACGTTTGACACCCATACTTATGACTTCATCGATACGTGCTTTTAACTCTGTCTGTACCTCACTGATGACATCATCATATTGCGCCAGATTATTCATGGTCGTTGGCTCGCCGCGCATATGCATCAACATAACCGGTATATCAAGCTGAGCTGCCATCGCTGCTGCATCCACACGTTTAAGCGACCGCACATCATTCCAAATATCAGCACCTACCTCAAAAGCTGCCTGCATAACCGCCGGATTGCTGGTGTCAATAGAGAGCCAAATACCACCACCACAGTGCTCTCTAATCGCTTGCACGACGGGTATAACACGTTGTATCTCTTCATCGGTTGCCACAGCGTCCGCATTTGGTCGCGTAGACTCACC
The DNA here is from genome assembly GCF_900168255.1 of Psychrobacter sp. DAB_AL43B. Taxonomy (NCBI): domain Bacteria; kingdom Pseudomonadati; phylum Pseudomonadota; class Gammaproteobacteria; order Moraxellales; family Moraxellaceae; genus Psychrobacter; species Psychrobacter sp. DAB_AL43B. Next base: position 2,716,419 of record NZ_LT799838.1, read on the forward strand.
ACCGATATCGATAATGGTTGCACCGCCCTCTATCATTTGCTGACAATGGGCAACTGCTTTATCGATTCCATTAAACTGTCCACCATCAGAAAATGAATCTGGTGTGACATTAAGAATACCCATAATATGGGGCTGTGATAAGTCTAACACTTTATCGCGGCTGGTCACCGTATAAGCAGGTAAAGGTTGGAATAATGACATGACCCATCCATTATATAAAAGATTGAAAAAACGGTCTTAAAGAGTAGCTTATGATAGCAGTAAATCTTATACGATTCTAAAATAGCGGCAACAAAAAAGCCCTTTCTAAAAAGGGCTTTTTCTACTGAATGTTGATGAAGTAAATATTACATCGCTGGTAATGGCGGAGGCGTCGTTCCAACTGTTTTCATATCGCCTTTCGATAAGTTCACTTCATTATGCTGATAAACTCTTGGCGGACGAGGTTGTTCACCGGCTAGGATATCTTGCAACTGATCACGATCAATAGTTTCCCATTTCATCAAAGCTTCAACCATAGCATGCATTTTTTCTTGATTGCCTTCAATCAATTCACGAGCAATGTCATATTGCTCTTCTAGCATACGGCGCACTTCTTCATCGACCTTTTGCTGCGTGGCTTCTGATATGGTGCGAGTTCCACCGCCAAAGTAGCCTTGCGAGCTATCGTCATCTTCATACACCATGATACCTAGTGCGTCTGACATGCCGTATTTGGTAACCATAGCACGCGCCATTTTAGTTGCGCGCTCAAAGTCGTTTGAAGCACCCGTCGACATCTGATTAATAAAGACTTCTTCGGCAATACGACCACCAAATAAAATCGCAATGTCACTCAGCATTTTTGATTTATACATACTGGTTTGGTCGTGCTCAGGCAACTGCCACGTAACACCAAGAGCAAAACCACGCGGCATAATAGTGACTTTATGTACAGGATCAGTGCCCGGTAGCAGCTCAGCGACTAAAGCATGACCTGCTTCGTGGTAAGCGGTAGCACGGCGCTCTTCTTCACGTATCACCATTGATTTACGCTCAGGACCCATATATAGCTTATCTTTTGCGTCTTCAAAGTCATTCATATCGACGCTTTTCTTGTTACGACGAGCCGCAAATAATGCCGCTTCGTTGACAAGATTGGCCAGCTGCGCGCCACTAAATCCAGGCGTACCGCGGGCAAGTGCGTTAGCATCAACACCGATTGTATTGGGTAGTTTTCTCAAATGTACTTTAAGAATTTGCTCACGACCTTTGATATCTGGCAAGCCAACTTGAACCTGGCGGTCAAAACGACCGGGACGCAATAATGCTTTATCAAGAACATCGGCACGGTTGGTAGCAGCAATGACGATAACGCCTTCGTTGCCTTCAAAACCATCCATTTCGACCAATAATTGGTTCAGTGTCTGCTCGCGCTCATCGTTACCGCCGCCCATACCGGAGCCACGATGGCGACCGACTGCATCAATCTCATCAATAAAGATAATACAAGGGGCGCTCTTTTTCGCTTGTTCAAACATATCACGAACACGTGACGCACCGACACCCACGAACATCTCAACAAAGTCAGAACCTGAAATTGAAAAGAACGGTACTTTTGCTTCACCAGCAATAGCTCTTGCTAGTAGCGTTTTACCCGTACCTGGTGGACCTACCATCAAAATACCGCGTGGAATCGTCGCGCCAAGCTTGGTGAATTTATCAGGGTCACGCAAGAACTCGACCACTTCAACCACTTCTTCTTTGGCTTCTTCACAACCCGCCACATCTTCAAAACTCACTTTGATTTGGTCTTCGGTTAGCATTTTAGCTTTTGATTTACCAAAGCTCATTGGTCCGCCGCCTTTACCGCCAGCGCCACCTTGCATATTACGCATAAAGAACAAAAACAGACCAATAATCAATAGAATTGGGAAACTGGCTATTAGCAATTGCATCAGGACACTTTGACGCTTAGGCGCTGTGCCTTGCACTTCAACTTGGTTCTCGCGCAATAGTGGCATGAGCTGCTCATCAGCCACAGCTGGTCTAATGGTCTCAAATGAAGAACCATTTTTCTTTTCACCGATGATTTGCTCGCCATCAATTTCAACACTGGCTACTTGATTTTCTGACACAGCGGTCACAAACTCAGAGTAGTTAAGGCTATCCGGCTCAGATGATTTATCAAAGCCGCTAAACACCAGCACTAAAACGCCGATTACCACCAGCCACAATAAGGTATTTTTTACCATGTCGCTCACTAGTTATTCCCATCCCTTACTTATTGGTGTGTTTACTAAACACGTGACGTCTATATATAAACGTATGTCTCACTATTCAAGGGCTATTGGCAAATTATCGCTTATTCATCCAAAAGAGAGGTCATAAAAACAACCTCACACTTTTACTGGAAGTAATAAGCCATATAAACATGCACAATAACAATAGATAACTGAGTTTATAAGGCGCTTACGATCAGACGACTTTGCTTAAAACATAAATACTTAAACATAGGTTTGAAACAAAGTTAATATAGCATTATATGTGGTATAAACCTGAATAATTCAAGCAGGTTTCGCATTTATTCAGTTAACGATTGTAGCGGTTTTCATTTAAACATCAATACATTATATGGTGACGCATTATCTCATGTAATATTATCGCAATTTATTGATGTTAAAACTATTTAATAGCGATCCAAAACATCTCTTTTGAGCGTGGTCGTGAAGCGCCCGGTTTGATACTACGGATTTTACTAAAATCAAGCTGCATCTGCTTGCGTAATTCTTGTGTACCTTCACCTTGAAACACTTTCATAATAAGCGCGCCACCTTCTGGTAAGGTTGCAAGCGCGAAATCGACCGCAAGCTCACATAAGTACATCATACGCGGCTGATCGATTGCGCTATTACCGGCAGTGTTAGGGGCCATATCAGATAACACCACATCGACTTGTCTATCGCCCACCTCCGCCATGATACGGTCAAACACTTCGGCCTCGCGAAAGTCGCCTTGAATGAAGGTGACGTCTGGCAAAGTATCCATAGGCAAAATATCAGAAGCAATCAATATGCCTTTTTCGCCCACTAATTCACCGGCAACTTGTGACCAACTACCAGGCGCACTACCCAAATCAACAACAGTCATACCTTTTTTAATCAAATTGGTTTTTTCATTAATCTCGAGTAACTTGTAAGCGGCACGGGCACGGTAGCCGTCCTTTTGGGCTCTTTTCACATAAGGATCGTCAATATGCTCCTTCATCCAAGCACTACTGCTTTTTGACAATTTTTTATTTTCAATACGTGTGACCAAAATTCCTGCTCCTATAATTTTACAAAATACTCATAAACGTCTATTAAACGGTCTTTCATTAAATAATTTTCTGATAAGCAGCTTTTAATACGTACTCAACTATTCTCACTGAGCTTTCACTTAGCGATTAATTAAGCCATTCATCCGTCTTAGACGATTAAACGGTCAAATTTTCTTAGTGAAAACGCTGCTTTATAAGGCCGTAGCGTTTATAATGTGCTCATACTTGCAGTTTAACATTTTCATTACGTAAAATCGTGCAAAATCCTGCTGATCTCATGCAAGATGACCATAGATTATCTATAATGGTCATTAACTGCACTCATTCGCACTGTCATTTATTTTTACCAAACCCTAGGAATTCTATGCAACTTGATAACGCTACCATCAAACGCCTAAAAGGCATTGGTCATGATCTCAAACCGATTGTTATGATTGGCAATAAAGGTGTCACGCCAAGCATCACAGAAGAGATTGATCGCGCCTTATCAGATCATGAACTGATTAAGGTAAAACTGCCTGCTGGCACCAAAGAAGAGCGTGATGTCATCGGTGCTGAGCTTGCCGCTACTGCTAAGGCGACGTTGATTCACTCAATTGGTCGCATGGCGCTATTGCTTCGTAAAAATCCAAACGCCAATCCTAAACTATCGAATCTTGCCCGTAACGCTTAGTCGTTTATTATTGGTAGGCCGCTTAAAAACAAGCTTATCCTGCTGATATGCCAGTTAGATTTTTAGATTATAAAAGCCGTGATGCATCTTTGCTCGCGGCTTTTATGTTATTTATCGCTTAGGATTTACTGATATCGAGTATTTGATATGAATAATAGTGCGTATCAAATATTATAATATCTATATTTGAGGTAATAAAGACATGAGCCAGCGTTTTGATTTACGTCTAGCAACTGAAACTTTAGCAGAGGATGCACAGCAACTTGGTGTGACGGTAGAAACCTTACAAAACATTAGCGTGCAAGTAACCGCAACGCTTGTAAAGCAGCCAAACGCTTACTTAGAGCTAGAGTATTTTGTGACGCTACCTACTGAATCGTTAGCTGACCAACTTAACTGGCCAACATGGCAATCAGAGCAAGTAAGCTTTACTGATTATCTATGGGAACAGACTTGCCTTGAATGCTTCTTTACAGGTAAGTTAATCGTTAACGACCGTTCGATAAATAGTGACTGTTTAATAAATAATGACAATATAGCCAACACTCATGAAACAACGGCGTATGTCGAGATAAACGCAAGTCCTGACGGTCGTTATGCGCTGTATCAGTTTAAAAGCTATCGTAACCCTGCGACACTTCCACCAAAACCTTTGCTGCAAGCAGATGGACAGACACGCGCCTCTATCGATTGGATTGATACCTCAAATCAGCAAAGGCCCTTAGTAGAGACCAAAGCTTCTAGCCAGTTATCGACAACATCTAAAAGCTCAGCACATAAAAACATATCTCCTAAACTGTATCACTACGAGCGCAGCTTTAGAGTGCCATTAAACCAACTGTCCAACGAAACAGTGGGAATCAAGAATACTGCCATCGAATACATGCATCCTTGTGTCATTTTATACTTTGGCAACACGGCTTTATATTTCGCTCCCAAACACGCCTCCTCGCCTGATTTTCATAATCGTCATTATTGGTCAAGATTTGACCATAAAGCGGCGCTGATTAAATAGCTACTTTTGAAGGTTTGATACCATCATTCAAAATACAAAAAAACTCAGTAATATCACAAAAGATATTACTGAGTTCGGAGAAAACGCTTAACTTAAAAAGCCATTAAAAGCAGCTAAACGATTCTTATTTGTCAGCCATTGCAAGGTAGATACCACGGTTTGAGGCATCATCAACGTATTTTGAATCGCGCCATGTTGTATAGCTATTAACACCGCTATATGGGCTGATACCGTTTTGACGGAAATCAGACACCCAGCCATTACCATCAAATATTTGGATATGGCCATGTGGACGTCTTGAGCTACGATCATAAACAATAACGTCACCAACTTGGGTCGGCATATTGTTACTAATTTTGCTAAAGCCTGCTTGTGACAATGTGCCACGAGAGGCATATTGATAGGCTGAAGGATTAGGGGTAAATTCATAGCCAGCTGATTGTAGCGCTTTACGTACGTAACGAGCACAGTAACCAGAGCTGTTAGATAAAGCGACTCGTGATGCATTTGCTGCTGCAATAGCAGGCGCAGAATAACGATCTGGCACTGTGTTTGCTTGCTGCTGACGCTGCTCATAAGACAAACGACTGGTTAGCGAAGCAAGCTGATATTCTTTTTGTTTTGCATGCGCGCTTAAATTGTCGATTGCTTGGCTAATTTCGTCATTACTAGATACATAAGCACCGCTATTAGTGCTATAAATATTACGACTCGAACCATAGTTCGAAGCAGCAGAGATATTTGTGATGGTATGAGTCAAGGTATTATTTGATTGAAAGGTGGTTTCGGCAGCACCACTTGTCTGTGCCACGCCCATTCCCAATACTGACAAAATTAATAAAGCTTGTTTCATAAATTTACTACCTATTGTGAATACGGGATTGCTCGTCATCCGTGACGAAGCATGAATTAGTTTAGAAAATATAATCATAAGACAAACATGATAAAATCTTTAGTAGAACAGCTCACTCTTGTTTCTTCAATGACGAACGCTGAAATTATTAACAGCTTAGCCATGTGCTTCTTCAATCGCTTTAGATGAGTTATGACGATGTCAAAAAAACAACCTAACCGACTTGCTAAACTTATTGATCATCAAGCTTTTGCTGGTAGCGCGCTACCTCAAACTCTTGCAGACAATATGCGTTTATATATACAAGCAACCACTGAAGTAAAAGAGCTTTTGGTAGATTGTCTACCAGAGGAAATTCTCAGTAACTGCTGGGTTGTGGGTTTAACCGCTGAGCAATTAATACTCAGTGTAGGCTCAATGACTGCTGCTAATCATATCCGCTATTTACAGAGTGCTTATTTGCAGGTGTTAACAGAGCAGTCAATTACATTTAAACAACTCAAGCAAATTCGCGTCGTAGTGGCCAAGGTATCTGCTGATAATCATTATTCTAAATCATCATCAGCGTTGTCAGCACCCTTATCAAAGCCTCATAAAGGCCATGAAAATCAGGCCTTTAGCCAAAACACAAAGCGGACTATATCACAGGCTGCAGAGAGTGTCACCACTGATGAAAGCCTTAAAAAAGCACTTTTGCGCTTAGCAGGTCAGTAAAAACTCTCATTTCCTATTGTAAAGTTATGTAAAAAAACCAAGTAGTTGACACCGCCAGCGCTGGGTTTTTGTAATCTCGTAAACAAAAAAAATCATCTGTCAGTGCTATTCACATTGTGAACATAACCAACAGATGATTTCATTATTCTCTACAGCTTTTATCTTACCTACTATGTAGCATATTTCTTATAAAACTATTAGGAAAGCATCCATTTAAACGAATATTGTTTGACCTTACTTATAACCAATTAATGTAATATTGCGTAATTGTTTCGATACTTCGTGTATATTCCTGTATTCATCCTTAGACAGTTAAGCTATTCAAAGGTAAATATTCGATAGGACAAGTTACGTTGTCATCAAATGTTACAATTTCAAAGTTATTATGATCCGATAAAATCTCACGAACTAATAAATTATTCAATGCATGACCAGATTTGTAGGCATTAAAGCGACCTAAAATTGGATAGCCGATTAAATATAAATCGCCAAGCGCATCTAAAATTTTATGACGAACAAATTCATCATTAAAACGTAGACCTTCTTCATTCAAAATCTTGGCTTCATCGATGACAATAGCATTGTCCATGCTACCGCCTAATGCCAAATTGTTCTGACGTAAAGTTTCAATATCACGTAAAAAACCAAAGGTACGCGCTGAGCTCAATTGTTCGATGAAGTTTTGGGTAGAAAACTGTAGCTGCGCATGTTGGAAATTTTTATCAATCGCAGGGTGGTCAAAATCAATTTCGAAATTTAATTCAAATCCTTCATAAGGACGTAGCTCTGCCCATTTATCGTCAACTTTAACGCGTACCGATCTTACTATTTTAATAAATCTCTTTAAAGCATCCTGCTCACGGAAACCTGCTTGTAATAGCAGTCCCACAAACGGCGCAGCACTGCCATCCATAATCGGTATTTCTGAAGCCGACACACGGACTAGTAGATTATCAACCCCAAGACCAGCTATCGCACTTAGCAAGTGCTCAACCGTACCGACACGCGTACCACCAAAGACAAGATTTGATGACATCATGGTATCTTGTACCAAAAATGCACTCGCAGGAATGGGCAGGCTACCGGCAATATCCGAACGCTCAAAAACGATTCCGGTATTAACTGGCTGCGGATGAAACTCTAAATCAACAGGTTGACCACTATGAAGACCAGTACCGGTAACGGCTATTGCTGTTTTTATGGTTCGTTGGTTCATGGCTGTCTTCTCACATATTTTGTTACAATTGACATAGTGTAGCATTACCCGCCCCTGCTTCGCTAGCGTTAAAAAGCGCTAATTTTCTTATATCTTTGATTTATAACATTTATCACAACTCTATTATTACTGACTTTTATGTCTCGATAATTGATTGATCGCTACGAAATAAGGAGTTTTAGGGACGTTTTATCCTATAAAGTGGCTTACACTGAAATTGTTGAACCATGGCTTTTTATAGATATTTATAGCTTCTACTTAAGCGACTTTATAAATGGGCAGTGGTTATAGATAGTAGTTATAAACAAGCAAAAAAAAGCCAGCGATTGAGCGCTGGCTTTTTTAATGACAAGTATTTATCAATGATTATTTGTTTTGTTGACGTTTCAGATAGTCTTGAATACTGTTGGTCTTGGTTTTAGTCTGTTCTGGCGCAGCATTTGAACGGATTGGATTTTCTTGATATTGAGCTTGAGACTGTTTTTGACTGTTTAGCGCACTGGTATGCAAGTTTGGATCGACAGGCTGTGTGCTGTTTACAGATGGCACAGGCTGCTCTACTACTTCAGGCTCTTCACCCGCATTTTCATCTAAGGTCAGACCCGTTGCAATAACGGTCACATGCAAATCATCACCCATTTTTTCATCAATGACAGAGCCATAGAAAATATGCGCCTCATCTATGTCAGTAATTTCTTCAACGATGACACTGATTTTACTCATCTCATCCAATGATAACGACTCAGAAGAGATAACGTTGACCAGTAAGCCTTTAGCATTCTCTAGACGTAAATCATCAAGCAGTGGCGAACGGATAGCTTTTTCGGTCGCTTGACGCGCACGGTCATCACCGCTGGCACGACCAATACCCATCATCGCATGACCTTTAGCAGTCATTGCAGTACGAATATCATTAAAATCGATATTAATCATACCTTCGCTGGCGATGGTTTCAGCAATACCTTGAACCGCATGTAACAAAACATCATCCGCTTTTTTGAAAGCGTCCTGCATAGAAATGTTGCCGTAGACACTCATTAACTTATCATTTGGGATGGTAATAATAGAGTCAACAAAGTTAGTGAGCTGCTCAATACCCGCTTTAGCAGCCTTGATACGTTTGCCACCTTCAAACTTAAATGGTGTGGTGACTACTGCGACTGTCAACACTTCCATTTCTTTAGCAATACGCGCAACCACTGGTGCTGCACCAGTACCAGTACCGCCACCCATTCCAGCGGTGATAAACACCATATCTGAGTGTTCAAGTAACGCACGAATCGCTTCTTCGTCGCTTTCTGCGGCTTCACGACCAACTTCTGGGTTCGCCCCTGCGCCTAGACCACGGTTTGTTTTTGCGCCAAGTTGTAATTTATGCGGTGCGGTCAAACGATCAAGCGCCTGTTTATCGGTATTCGCACAGACAAACGTTACACCTCTAATCCCTTGTTGTACCATATGTTCAACTGCATTACCGCCACCGCCGCCTACACCGAATACAGTGAAGCTTGCCTGGCCATTATTTTGAAGCTGGTTATCATCTGGCATGGTGTATTTTGACATAAAAAGGTTTCTCCAGTTGCAGATAGCGTGATGGTCGATACGTGTTAACACACTCATATGGCGCGCTATCGACTTACTATATATAAATGTATTGAAATAAAACAGGGCAATGGCTTAAATAGTGACGCTTAGCCCAAATATGCCGTTATTATACAGGGTATTACTTTTAATATTGTTGCATGGTCTTAAGCGCAAAATACTGATCTGTATGCTATAAATATTTTGCCAGCAGAATTATAGTATCTTTTTTAATACACTAGCAAAACGTTGCCCTGCACTTTGAAAGACGCCAGTCACTCGGTTTTTTTGAATCGCTTCAGGCTCACTTTTTTCACTACGCCGAAACTGCTCGCTTTGACTATATAGTAATGTCCCAAATGCCGTTTGATAAGCGCGATCATTGACCTGAAGATTTAGCTGCTTAAATGATTCATCATTATCAAAATGGTTATAAGCGCTAATAGCAGGATGGGTATTGGTCAATACCACTGGCATTTTAAGCAATTTTTTGGCAAACGGTATCATGCCTTTAATCGAACTACCACCGCCCGTGAGCACAATGCCTTTATCAATATAGCTTAATAGGTCGGCTTCATGCAGTTGGCGAATCACCTCGGTGAAAATCTGCACGTAACGAGCTTCAATAATACGGGCTAGATTATAGATACCGATGTTAATTTCATCGCCTGATCCTTGTGGCTTAAAGATAAAAAATGAGCTTGGATCTACACTATTGACATCGACCGTGCCATACGATTTTTTTAGCTTTTCAGCTTCTATCATAGAAATACCCACATCTGCCGAAATGTCCATCGTCACCTCATGACTGCCGGTCGCGATGCAATGCGTAAAAATCAGCTTATTTTCTTTATAAACACAAATACTGGTAGTACTAGCGCCGATATCGATTAAGCAAACGCCCTGTTGGCGCTCTTCACTCATCAAGCTATATTCTGCACTGGTCACCGCATCAAAAACGATATGGTCAATACCAACATCACAGCTTTGCAGTAGTTTTTGGATATTCTGACGGCTCGCAACCGGCATCATCATCATGTGATACATCACGGCAATGTTGTGCGCCACCATGTCAATGGCGTCATCCACCATAAACTCTTGATTGTCGATATAAATGCCTTGCTGGCAACAATGCATCAAATAGTAATCCGATGACAAATCTTGCGACTTAGCATTCGATAACGCCTGCACCATATCTTTGGTACGTACGACTTCGTCTTCTACTCTAACATCACCGGTACTGTTTTTGCTCAACAGTTCAGGTGTTGCCATCGTTAACCACACACTATGCACGCGACAATTGGCGGTATCTTCCGCTTCTTGAATGGCTTGTTTGATAGCGCCTTGCAAACGTTCGCGATGCTTTATTTGACCTTGATAAAAGTCACTATTTTTAACTTGCCCAACACCCATAATACGAATGTCTTTTGCAGAGACAACGCTGCCAATAACGACATAAACTGCCGTGGCACTTAGATGGACAACAACCAGATTTTCAGTATTTTTCATGGTACCAGACAAATTATCGCTAAACAGGAGACCAAATGATGTCTCCATTAAATCATTAAAAGGGTTATCATCAAGCGATGATATTGTAGGGTAATTCTTTATACCAAAAAAGTAGACAAATATAGTGTATTGACTACTAATTTACTATTTTATTTCTGCTGTGCTTTTATGGTGGTGTTTCACTATCTTGTGGCGGCGCTATATTCCATGCAATGGTAAATCCATTTTTGTAACGAAGATCTACTGACTGTATCTCCTCACGGCGATTGCTTAATTGGTTACCAAGCAGCTGACTTAGATTCAACAGTTTTTGTGCTGTATTTTCATTGTCAACGATAACCCGTAGCCCATTATCAAAACGGATCAACCAAGTCATTCTAGGGGACAGAATGATATCTGCAACTTGCAGATCAAGCGGTGCATACCAATCATTTACTTGCTGCATCTGTTGCATAATAACTGGTGCTTGAGCAATATCACCTTGCAATGTCGCAAAGCGCTCCTGCGTTAAGTCCCTACTATCAGCAGGGACAAAAACGCTGCCTTTTGCATCAACCAAACGCTCAGTACCAAAATTGGCCACGGCCTGTTTGGGTAATGCGGTGACCACAATACCACGCTGCCAATCACGGCTAATACTCACTTGGTCAACCCAAGCCAGACCGGTCGTAATATCTCGCAACGCTTGTAAATCAGAGGTAAAAAAACTGCTCACACTCTGTTGGTTCATAACCTGCTGTAGCGTTCGATATTGTGCAACCGTCAATCCTTGGTTGTTGACATGAATAGCAGCGGGAGGAGCATCACGTAACGCTTTACCACCCATTATCAATATCAATACTAACAAACCTAGCACCAATACGGTAAAAAAATATTTGACGGTAGTCGGTACTTGAAAGCTCGGTTTTGGTTGACGGGTTTTATCACTCATCAAGTCAGCTACGTCATTGACAGTTTGAGCCATAATAAACGTCGTCCCTATATTTATATCTGAATATTTATATCTGATTAATAATTGCATAGAGCTGATGATGCTTTTTATTAATGTAGACCTGCTTATCGCTTTATCATTCGTAGAAATCTATTTGATAGATATGCTATCAATTTACTTGTCTAAAAGGCTATATAAAATGTGATTACATTCATTTAAACGTAACATTTTTCTCAATTAATGAAGGACTTAACAGAGAGTTGCATAAATATCACTAAAATAGACTGGTGGTTACAATATTAACGCATTTTACCTTTAAACAATAGCCTAACCCCTACTACTAACAACGAATTTACACAAGTTTACACGAAGCTGTGGTATAGCAGCTCTAGCGATACATTAACCTTTTTAAACGCCGCTATTTATCTGTTCTAAAACCACGTTAAAAGTGTTAAATACATTTTTCTGTCGGTTATTTCAGGGTGGCTTTTTAACCAATTTTTAAATCAAAAAGCTGACGCTTTTGATAAGTATTTATAATGTTTGCGCTAAAATATGCCAACATAAGCTATCAAAGTCCATACCACGAGCTTTAGCCGCCATCGGAACCAAACTATGACTGGTCATACCTGGTACGGTATTAATCTCAAGCAGCCAAAAGTTACCTGCTTCGTCTTGCATCGCATCAATACGTCCCCAACCTTTAGCATCGACGGCACGAAACGCTGCCAAGCTTAAATCTTGCAGATGCTTTTCATCGGCGGCACTTAGACCACAGGGAATATAGTAACTGGTATCGTTACGATTGTATTTGGCTTCAAAATCGTAAAAATTGGTAATATCAGCAGGCTCTAAACGAATCACTGGGTATGATTCATCATCAATAATAACAATGGTAAATTCGCGACCAGTAATCCAACGCTCAGCCATTACCACATCGCCGCACTGTACCGCTGTCGCATAAGCAGCTGGCAGCTCATCAAGGTGATTAACCTTAGTCATACCAATACTTGAGCCTTCGTGTACCGGTTTGATAATAAGTGGTAGTCCTAACATATTGACGACTTGCTGCCAGTCAGTCTCAGCGGTAAGCAACGAAAATGGTGCCGTTGATAAACCACAACCTTGCCACAGCTGCTTGGTACGCACTTTATCCATACCGAGTGCCGATGCTAAAATACCCGAACCTGTCTGCGGAATATCAAACCATTGCAGCACGCCTTGTAACAGACCATCTTCGCCGCCGCGACCATGTAAGACGTTAAACACACGATCATAATCACGCAGTTCGGTAATATCTTGATGCTTAGGATCAAAATGGGTGGCATCAACACCTTGGTTTTGTAGTGCTTGCAATACAGCAGCACCACTATCTAAAGAAACACTGCGCTCGTTGCCACTGCCGCCGTAGATAACAGCGACTTTACCAAATTCACTGGCCTCTTTTACCTTGCTTTCTTTGATAGCTGGCAATACATCCGCGCTTTGGCTATCGTTGTTTATTTTATCTTGCTCTGCTCGTGCAGCTGCGGCTAATGCGGGTTCTGGATTAATAATAGGGGCAGCGTTATTTTGAGCATCACCTTTAATGTTGTTTTCAATATTATCTTTAATATTGCCTCTAGCGTTTTGCTCAGTACTATCGACGCCTTGGTTTATATTATCGTTATTTTTTTGCGTATTATTCATGGTCATCATTAGTGCTCCTAATATTTTGAAAGCAATGCTTATAAAGATTATTTGATATAAAGGTTGTTAGCGGCCAATTCGATCGCTATTTGTCCCACATTACCAGCACCTTGGGTAATTAACATATCATTTGCTTTGAGTAGGCGCTGCATTACAGGGGCGATATTGTCTTTATCAATAATCGTCGGCTCAACAGCACCGCGCAAACGAATACTACGTGCCAAGGCTTTGGTATCCGCACCTGCAATCGGGCTTTCACCGGCTGAATAGACATCTAACAACAATAATTCATCAACACTTGAGAGTACTTCAACAAAGTCATCAAAGCAGTCGCGCGTACGGCTATAACGATGCGGCTGAAAGATCATGACTAAACGGCGCTCAGGAAAGCTTTGACGGGCGGCTTTAATAGTAGCATCGACTTCTTTAGGATGATGACCGTAGTCATCAATCAGCAAAACATCGCCATCATCGATAGTGACAGAGGCATGCTGCTCAAAACGACGACCGACGCCTTCAAATTTTTGCAGCGCACGGGTAATTGCCTGATCATCGACGCCTTCATCGGTGGCCATAGTAATAGCTGCAAGCGCATTGTAGACATTGTGCACACCCGGAATATTTAGGGTCAGACGTAATGGCTCATGATCACGGCGCAATACCGTAAAATGTGTTTTTGTACCTTCGGTAACCAAATCAATGGCCTGTACATCGTTAAAGGGCTCAAGACCAAAAGTTAATACCGGACGCCCAATATCATCAATCATCGCATACAGTTCAGGGTCATCACCGCACACAACGGCTAAACCATAAAATGGCATGTTTTGTAAAAACTGAATATAGGCGGCTTTTAATTTATCAAAACTATTTCCGTATGTTTCCATATGATCTTGATCGATATTGGTCACGATCGCTGCCATCGGATGCAAGGATAAAAAGGACGCATCAGATTCATCCGCTTCCGCAATTAAAAATCGACTGCTACCCAGTGCTGCATTTTTACCTGACGCATTGAGCTTGCCACCAATCACATAGGTTGGATCAAGATTGCCTTCAGCCATCATGGTAGTCAATAAGCTGGTGGTGGTGGTTTTACCATGCGCACCGGCAACGGCGATACCATGACGGTAGCGCATCAACTCGCCAAGCATATCTGCACGGCGTACCACAGGAAGACGTGCTTCCAGTGCCGCTTTTACTTCAGGATTGCTACGGTCAATGGCAGACGATACGACAATGACATCCGCATGAGCGATATTTTTAGAATCATGGCCGATGGTGATATCTATGCCAATCTGCTGTAAGCGTTTGGTAACGAGGCTCTCAGCAATATCAGAACCACTTACTTGATAGCCTTGATTCTTCATTACCTCAGCGATACCGCACATCCCCGAACCACCAATACCGATAAAATGTAAATGCTGAATACGGCGCATTTCCGGTATTTCAATCAAACGTTTAGTTAGGGCTTTAGCGGAGGTTGGCATAACGTTTTCTCTTTATAGAAGACTGATAAAATGTATGAAAAATAATGAGCGTTTACATCATTACTTAATTACTTATAATGTTTGCCAGATAATATCGGCAACTTGTTGGCAGGAATCACGATTGGCAAGTGCATGACCTTTTTTTGCCATCTCTAAGCAAGCGGATCGATCAAGCAGAGCAAGCTCATCACTCAAAATTTTAGGGGTTAATTCGCTTTGTGGTAATAAAATCGCTGCTTTATGTAGCGTTAAGGTGCGAGCATTTGCCGTTTGGTGATCATCAACCGCACTTGGTAGTGGCACAAAAATCGCCGCAATACCGACGTTTTGGATTTCAGTGACGGTTAAAGCACCGGCACGGCAAACGACAATATCCGCCCAATTATAGGCCGCAGCCATATCATCGATAAAAGGTTGCACAGTAAACTGATGAACGCTTAAATCTTCACTATCATATGACGCTTGCGTGGCCGCTTCATTATTGCGTCCACATTGATGACGCACTTCAAATGGACGCTCTATTAACGCCAAAGCTTTAGGAACGGTATTATTTAATGCTTGGGCGCCAAGCGAGCCGCCAACGACCAACAGTTTAAGTGGTGAGTGGTCACTTATATCATAGCGCGCAGATGGCGCTGCTACACCGGTAATGGCATTACGTACCGGATTACCAACGGTTTCAATCTTACGATCAAGCTGGCTATTGGCAAAGGTATTCTCAAAGGCTTGCAACACTTTGGTGGCGATTTTAGCTAAATAACGATTACTCATACCGGCAATGGCGTTTTGCTCATGAATAATCAGTGGTGTGCTGGTAATACGGGCGGCAATACCACCGGGCGCACTCACATAACCGCCGAAACCAACGACCATATCGATCTGATTACTGCGGATAATTTTAATAACCGCCATCGTCGCTGATAATAAAGTAATGGGCATTTTCAGCAAACGCCCAACCCCTTTACCACGCAAGCCTTCCATAGCAATAGCATGAAAAGTATAACCCGTCGGTGCAACCAAGCCATTTTCCATGCCATTGGGCGTCCCTAACCAGTGAATAACTGCACCGCGTTGGGTCAATTCCTCAGCAACTGCAAGCGCTGGAAATACATGCCCGCCTGTACCAGCAGCCATCATTAATATATGCGGTGTTTTCATGAACGCCTGCCTATCTTTTCTTTATTTATATGAAGGACTTATTATCCTATAGCTATCTTGACCATCTTAGCCATCGAGCAGTGAGAGCGCTATAAAAGCCCGCACAGTAAAGCCCGCATAGTATAGTGTAAATCGTTATCTGATATACAGCATTTTCTATCTTACCAATAACAAAAATCCAAGCCGTGAGCAATCGCGGCTTGGCTTAAATAACTACTGCTAAACAATCATAAAAACATCAGTTTTAACGATGTTTCGACGACATATCTTAGCATAACTATTTTTTGATCATTGTGCACATAGATTAGTGATAAATCACTCTATCATTACTGCTTTGCTCAAATCGCCAGTTTTTGCTCGATTGCGATAATGAAATCGGTCGCAATATCCGTACCGCATTGATCATCAATCTCACGGACACACGTAGGACTGGTGACATTAATCTCAGTAATGCGGCCGCCAATTAAGTCTAAACCGACGAACATCAGCCCTTTCTCTTTCACGATGGGTGCGACCACTTCAGCTACTTGGCGTTCAATATCGGTCAGTGGCATTGCCACGCCGCTACCACCGGCAGCCAGATTACCACGTGTCTCACCTTTAACAGGAATACGTGCCAAGCTATAATCTACCACGACGCCATCGACGATAAGGACACGTTTATCCCCTTCTTTAATCTCTGGCAGATAACGCTGCGCCATGATTGGCAGTGTCTCAAGCTCGGTCAATACTTCTAGCGTCACGCCAATATTTGGGCTATCAGCAGTTAGACGGAAAATACCAGTGCCGCCCATGCCATCTAATGGCTTCACGATAACGTCTTGCTGCTCAGTGATAAACTTACGAATATGTGCCTGTTTACTGGTCACAATCGTTGGACTCATATAGTCGCTAAACCACGTGGCAAACAATTTCTCATTACAGTCACGAATGGCTTGTGGGTCATTGACCACTAACACTCCTGCTGCTTTGGCATGATCGAGCATATAAGTCGCATAAATAAAACGCATATCAAACGGCGGGTCTTTACGCATCAAAATAACGTCATAGTCGCTGACCGAACCTGTCGTCTTATTCCCTAACGTATAAAAATCTTCAGGGTCACGCTTTACGGTGACAGACTGCGAATCTATCATCAACTGTCCACGATCCAACCATAAGTCATGAATTTGGCAGTAGCCGAGGCTATGACCGCGGTCTTGCGCCGACCACATCATCGCTAAGCTAGTGTCTTTTTTATAATTAACCTGCTCAATAGGGTCCATAATTACAAGTATATTCAAAGATTTTCTTGGATTTTTTTGGCTCATAATAAGACTCATTTACGTTGTACTATTATAGGTAAAACGAACACAAACAATATGCTGGCATGTCAAGATATAGACTATTAAATTGAAAAATAACACAGTGCTGCTGGGATGAATTTTTCGAAGCCTCTGGAGTGCAAAGCGCACAGCAAGCAAGGAAAATTCATACCAACAGCACACTATATTTAAAGTGTCAATTTTATTGGAGAACGGACTATAGCTAGTAATGACTGCAATAAATTATACGCCGTACTGGGCGCGATAATGCTGCATTTTTGCAAGCTGGGTCGCGTCTTTATGCTGGCCGCTGGCGTCTGCTAGGTAACTGATTAAATCATCGATATCGACAAGAGCACGTACTGGTACTTCTAAAGTTGCTGCCAGCTCTTGAATAGCAGAATGCTCAGCCAAGCCTTTTTCTTTACGGTCTAACGCAACAATAATACCGGCAACGCTTGCCCCTGCTTGCTCTAATATCTCAACTACTTCACGCATGGCCGTGCCAGCCGTGATGACATCGTCGAGTATCCATACCGACTGACCACTGACATCGGCACCAACCAAATTACCGCCTTCGCCATGAGTTTTAACTTCTTTACGGTTGTAGCCCCATTTAGCATTGATACCATGATATAGCCATAACGCTTGCGCAGTAGCGGCCACAAAAGGAATGCCTTTATAAGCGGCACCAAAGATGACCAGTTCTTTATTATCAGAACCATTAGCATACTGCATTTGTTCAGCTAAGGCATCAGCATAACCACGCGCTAATAACGATAACATTTCACCCGACGCAAGCAAACCTGCATTAAAAAAATACGGACTAATACGCCCAGATTTTAAGACAAACTCACCAAATTTCAGCACCTGATTGTCTAAAGCCAGCTGAATAAAGTCATGAGATGAAAATGAAACATTGTTAGCATGTTGAGCGTTGTTAGCATGTTGGGCGTTAGGCATTGAGCATTCCTATTAACAAAGAGAAGATTTAAAAACAGATATTATGATGCGCATTATAGGCGTTGTGGTTTAACTTGACCAACCATTGATATCATAATCTTGCATATCAGGATAACGCGTCAATAGACCACAACGTGATGAGATATTAAAGTAGCACTGACCATCATGACTCACTTGTATATCCCAACCCAAATAATGGGCGGCAACAATAACATGTCCTGTGAAAATCCGAATTTGGCGGTACGCATGACGCTGTGTTGGCTCGCAGATAATCTGACTGAGCAGATAGCTGCGTATATGCTGACAAATTTGTGCGGCGCTATAGCTATGATTGATGCTTTTGCGACTGCTGCACTGCGTTAAAGCATGCACAGTTACGCTACACGCCATAATATCTGTGGCTAGACTGCCCGCGCCAGTTTCAAATTGCTGCGGCTGTAGAATCACTTGCCAATCATCAGCATAAAGGCTACTGAGTAGTTCATCAGGATCATAGTTTTTGGTCAGTGCGCGCAGAGATAATGTAGCAGCAGACGCCTTAGATTTAGCAGTAGCTTTGGTGTTAATAGCTTTATTGCCATCTATATCACCTGCTATCAAGTCATCTACTACCGAAAACCCATAACGGCTTAGTGTTGGATAAGTTCGAATGGTTTGCTGAATATCGGACATATCAAGCAGGGTCATCTCATTTAATGGCGATAGTAACGGTTGCTCACTATGATTATTATAAAAACTAGTCGGAAGCTCGATTAGCTTTGCCGCGCTCAGTAGTGACAGATGCTCAGCCAAAACTTCTGAAGCAATCAGCTGCCATTTCGACAAGTGGTCTTCATTGGGCTGGTAAAAATGCGCAGCATTGCCATATAATCGGTGCAACTGCCCGTTTAGGCGCCGCGCCGGCTCTGGAATATCGCTCAGTGATCTTGCGGGATCAATTGGCAATCGCCTCGGATCAAAATTAGGATGCACAATCGCAGGCTGGTTACTATTGGATAAAACTGCTGACTGCTCAGCATTAACTTCTGCAAGCTGAGCCTCTTCTGCTACAAGCTCAGCATTGAATAAACGGTCATCAGAAGTAGAAGGCTGGGTCATGAAATCTCCATAGGCTAGCGCGTTTAAAACAAAGCACTTAAATAAAAAACTTAAATAAAAATACTCAAACAACCCCTTTAAAAAAACAATATTGAATCGATATGAATAGGAGTCAGAGTGAAATGAGCGGCATCAAAGCGCCTGTGGTATAACCATTATCTTATTCTTGATGGTGCAAGATATCTTGATAACCTACTTGCCAATCAGGATAAGTGAGCCAAGCTAATGGAATGTTGCTGTGTAAACGTTTTCCTGTCACCGCTGTTTTTTTATCCTCCACTTCTGGTAGCGTTTCACCTACTTGCTCACTTAACCATGTGGTCAGCTCAAGTGTCGTTACTGGCGCATAATCAGTGGCAATATAAAGTGACTTGGCCGTATCTATGGTCAATACGTTGATAATAATCGTCACCAAATCGCGATCCATAATACGATTACTCCAATCTTCGGCAGCAATCGGTTCTTTCTGTGCCTCTTTGGCCTTACGTAGACGCATTAATCTTTCGCGGCCATAAATACCGCTTGGGCGAATGATAATCGCCTTATTACCAAACCTTTGTTGCAACGCTTGTTCTGCTTGCAATATGATTTTTGACGCATCACGTTCGGGGGTGACAGGCGCGGTATGCTCATCGATCCATTCCCCTTTGTTTTGCCCATAAATCCCTGTTGAAGAAATAAAGACCACGCGCTCAAGATTGGTTAATTCACTGGCCAGCGTTGCTAAATGCTGACAAATACTTAAATAGCTGTCGTTATAACCACTGGTCGAATACTCATCAGGGGTCACAATAATGGCAATACGCGTAAACGCTTGCAATTGCTCAGCAGTCAGTGTCAACGCATCCGCTTGCATAAAAGTCGCATTATCATCTAACTGATAATGGCCGCGCTCACTACGCGCCAGCCCAGTGACAGACAAATTGTCTTGAGCAAGTTTATTAGTCACCGGCAAACCTATATCACCTTGACCAATAATAAGTAATTTCTGAGTGGACATAAGTTATCCTTATTTATAATTATAGTTAATCAATAGTGCTAATAATGGCCTTTAAAATGCATGTTTACTTCAATGTAAAAGGTGACAGCTAGTTAAAAGTAACGCATATAAGACAGTTTTATATCGTCATTAGCATCGACACGATCTTGCCAATCATAGCTGGCATTAAGCCGTAGCGCTTGTTTTTTATCGATATCGTACTGCAATCCAAAGGTAGTAATTGGCTGCCAATAGTGACCAGTTACCTCAGGCTCATCGCTGCTGCCATGATACCAATACGGCAGTTGCAATTCAGCTTGCGCGCGTAACTGATTGTTAATCTGATACACACAACCAGCGTTTACCCCTGCCCCCACACGGTAGCCTTTATTGATACCACGTCCACCCTGTACTGCGCCCGTTGCCAAGGTATAGCACAGCTGCGGCGGCATCTCGCCAGAGTTGGCAGGCGGCGTACCAAACGCCCACGATTTACCATACTCTAAGGTAGTGCTTCCTACTAAATGATCCGTGCCATCTTGCTGTGAGCCATCATTGATACGTGTGGCTTCAACACTCGCGCCCCACGTCTGACCTTTTTTAGCGGTATTAACAGGGTTAAACGAACGTCCGCGAATTAAAGTAAAATTCTGCAAAACGACGCTCTTCGGTTGATTGACCTTGTCATCATCCTTGTCATACAAACGCAATGTCGCTTTGACGCCCTCTAAATCAAAGAACTGCCCAAACCCTGCGGTACGATCAAGCGTATCATGGAAGCCGGCACGTAGATCAAGCTCGATATAGTTGTTATCCCCGCGCTGGCCAATACCAACCTGACCACGCTGCAACGCATGACGATCAAGCGGATTATTATTAGGTGGGGCAATAGTCACTGGCAATAACGTCTGACCATCAGCGCTCATGATCGATGACAAATTAATATCGGCTGATTTAATATTATTTGCCGCTTCTTTTGTTAAATCTTGATAACCCAATTTGGCAGCTTGCACGGCTTTATTTAGCTGTGCTTGGCGTACGCTACTGTCTGCTGGCGTATAAAAGGTACTTGCTAGCAAGTTTTCAGCTTTAAGTAAATTGACCACATCGGAGGGGATAACGGCATAAGGCAGTTGACTGAGTAAATGCTGTTTAGGGCGTACCACATCGATAAGACGTAAAACCTCCGAAGCACAGTTATCCGTCGCAAAGTAATAGGGCAAACTCAAGTCTTTGGTTTCCCACACATGCAGCATGATTTGCTGCACCTCGCTTGGGGTTAAGTCCAATTGATAGGTCCAAGTATCACGTTCGTCCTCTTTTAGATAGTCTGCAAACTTTTTAGGATAAGGACCAATTTCGATCAGATTATCATAGCCACCACTCGCCGCTTTAACGGCATAAATTAAAAAACTATCAGCAGCATCACCATCGACGGTGTCATTAAGCGCATACGCATGATGAATCTGGCTAGGATCAGCCACACTAGCTTTTGAATCAATACGCAATAACGTATGGCCAAAGGCAGAGATAGGATTGTCTAAATACTCCTGCGCAAACATCAGTGACAACTGTTCAGGCGCTAGCATTGCCATCCAGTCATCAAGCTCTGAACAATCCGCTTGCAATGCTGTTTTGTCAATATTTAACGTTTCTGTGAGCCATTGTACGCGCGCCGGAAAACGGCAAAGTACTGAATTGCTATTATTCGTTTTAACATTGCTGCTATTGCTCGTAGATCCTGTTAATTCCTGAGCAAGCGCAACCAGCATGGCATCAAGTTCCGCTGCTGAATCTTGCTGACCATTGCTAGTTAAGAAAAAACTACTATCGTCAACCACGCTTTTATTTTTCTTTTTGCCGAGCAAGCTTTTTTCATCATCTACAAAATATAATAAACGGCGCCATGTGATATGTTGGGCGAGATTGTCTTGTTTTACTTGCTGACGCCACGTTATTAATAACTGCTCAGCATTCGTATTTTGAACATTTTGGGTATCTTGTTTATTTTCATCTATAGATTTTGCTAAATTTTTAGCAATCAAATCTGGATTAGTATCAAGCGCAAGTTCACCTGTCGTTACGAGCGATGATGGCGTCGGTAAAAACGCTTGCGCCTGTACGGTTAGCAGTAGTCCGGCAATCGTCAGTGGCAAACGCGCGCGCCTAGTCAGCTGTGTTGGCGTACCCTCTATCGCCATAAGGTTCGAATTAATAGACTTTAAGTTAATAGACTTTAAGTTAATAGACTTTAAGTTAATAGGCATGAGGTAAAATCTCGCACTGTAGGAGTCATACGCTTATCGCGTTATTAGGTCTGTCGAATTATCAGAATATATATTCTCAATAATTATCTTTTCTATAGGTATGTTTGCTATTAATGTATACAAAATTTATGATAAAAGGCATTTTTACTATGCTTACTTCATAACATTATAAAAGAGAATACTATGTCCATAGCGTCAGCAATGATTATTAACGATGGTCGGTTATCAACGGCCACTTGGCTGGCATCCCCAAACTGCAATAGAAGACCTAAGAAAATAAGCATTGATACTATTGTGATCCATAATATCAGCTTACCACCGAGTGAATTTGGCGCCTGTGGCACTGACGGTTTACATTATGTTAAGGCCTTATTTACCAATCAATTAGACTGGGAAGCGCATCCGTACTTTAAGACGATTGAAGGTGCAGAAGTTTCAGCTCACCTATTTATAGAGCGTGATGGTGCTGTGACTCAGTTTGTTAATTTTAATGAGCGTGCATGGCATGCTGGCAGGTCTAGTTATCTTGGTCGACCTGAATGTAATGATTATAGCATTGGCATTGAACTTGAAGGGTCAGATTTTGTGTCCTTTACATCCGCGCAGTATGCCGCACTTGCACAAGTAGTCGCCGCTATCTATGACGCCTACCCTAAAACCCGCCGGCATCTAACCGGTCATAGCGATATTGCCCCTGATCGCAAGACTGACCCCGGTGATTATTTTGAATGGGTAAAATTGCGCGAGATGGTAGCCAACAAACTTGAGGACTAGCTCGTATTAGTAGCTCTGTTAATAGCACGCCTAATTTCCACATCCAATTCATTTACCGATGCTATGAAAGTGCTATAATCTGTCAGTTTTTTGACCTCAGTACATCAATAAATAAATTAGCAAACCACTCAGCATAATAGGTTCTCATGGCAAAAAGTCGGTTATTTCGTTCAACCATGGTAGTCAGTAGCATGACCATGCTGTCGCGTATTTTAGGTCTGGTACGTGATATCGTATTACTAGGTGTCTTTGGCGCTGGTGGTCTGATGGATGCCTTTTTGGTCGCCTTTAAGATACCTAATTTTTTACGTCGTCTATTTGCTGAAGGCGCGTTTAGCCAAGCCTTCGTACCCGTCCTATCAGAATATAAAGAAAAATATAGCTTACAAGAGGTACAGATATTAGTCAGCCGTACTTCAGGTGCGCTGTTGCTAATTTTGTCCATGCTCACTGTCGTGGTGATTTTAATGGCACCGTGGGTCGTGACTTTATTTGCTCCAGGTTTTGCTGATCAGCCCGATAAGTTTGCTATTACTGCTGAATTGCTACGTCTAACCTTTCCTTATTTACTATTTATCTCAATGACTGCTTTTGCTAGCGGTATACTGCAAAGCTACGGACGCTTTGCGGCCCCTGCCTTTGCACCGGTGCTGCTCAATCTATGTATGATTGGCGGCGCGTTGGTATTTTCTCCCATGTTCGAGACGCCCATTATGGCGCTCGGTTATGCGGTCGCTATTGCCGGTTTATTACAACTATTACTGCAGTTACCGCAGTTGTCACAGCAAAAGCTATTAGTTCTGCCTAAAATCGATTTTCAGCACGAAGGTGTCAAGCGCATATTAAAGCTGATGTTGCCTGCTATCTTTGGGGTGTCGGTTACTCAGATTAATCTATTATTAAATACTATCTTTGCTTCATTGATGATTGGCGGTTCGGTCTCGTGGCTATATGCCGCTGAGCGCATGAGTGAGCTGCCACTTGGCTTAATTGGTGTGGCGATTGGTACGGTTATTTTACCTAGCCTATCAAAAAGTGAGGCCAAAAAAGACGATATTAGCTTTAAAAAGACTATTGATTGGGCAGCACGTTTAATTATTTTGGTGGGTGTACCTGCATCGGCGGCCTTGTTTATACTGTCTGATGTGCTGATGCAAGCGTTATTCTTACGTGGTGAATTTACCTTACTTGATGCGCAAATGAGTTCGCTCGCGTTACGTAGTATGGCGGGTGGCATATTAGGCTTTATGCTAATTAAAGTCTTTGCCCCTGCTTTCTTTGCTCGTCAAGATATACGCACGCCAGTGAAAATTGGTATTATTTCCGTTTTTGCCAATATGATTTTTAGCGTCATCTTCATCGGGTTATTTTACTTTTTTGAGATTCCACTGCATGGTGGTCTGGCACTTGCGACGACCGGCGCATCATTTGTGAATGCAGGCTTATTGTATTATTTCTTACATAAACGCGATATTTTCCGTTTTGGCAGTCACTGGAAAAAGCTGTTTGCGCAGTTTGCGATTTCTACCAGTGCCATGGTCGCTGTGCTTTATGTCATGCTACCCTACTTTCCAACCGATGATGCTCAGTGGCGACGTTTGATTGCGCTACTGATTATGTGCACGGTCGGTGCGCTGGTTTATGGTGTGGTGTTATTAGCAACAGGCTTCCGCCCTCGCCAGCTTAAACATGGTTAAACAAGTTACATAAGATATTAACTTACGAAACCAAAACAAGGTCAATATGAGAATTGACAATGAATGATGCTGATAGTTGCCATAATGGCTCATTGTTAAATCACTCACTATTAAGGTTTTATATGATAAATCGGCAACTCACAGCTCGACGCTTACCTAAGATTGTTGCGACTGGTTTACTTGGTTTTTCTTTATTTAGTGCCGGACTGCTGATAAGCGGTTGTAGCGATAATGATAATGTGCAGAGCAAGCCAGCGAACGAGACGACAGACAGTTCATCTGCCGTAGAGACTGCTAAGAGTACGGATGATGTCGCGGCTAATGCTGATGTTAATAAGGCTAATACTAATAGTATAGACGACAGTGCCTCAGCTACACCCGATACGGACATTGTTAGTCACGATATCAGCCCTATCGCAGCAGCCGTTAAAGAGCCAAGTATACTAACCAATAAAACCCAAGTCGGTACACCAGAAAATACGGTCAAGCTAGCACTTGATACTTTATATTATGGCGATATTGAAAAGGCTGCGACTTATTATAAAGTCGATATGGAAGATTTCGCTGAAGAGTTAAAAAATACTCAGTTTGCCTTTAAGCAGACGGTTGAAGCCGTCACTATTATTGATACCAAATACAACAGCGACAAAACAAAGGCAACCGTCATCGGTGAGCTTATGCTCAAAGGCCAAAAAAAACCTGCTCCCCTGACTTATGAGCTACAAAAAATCAATGGTGAATGGAAAATATTGGGCTAAAACTGTTCAGTATAAATAACGGTTTTAACGCTTGTTACTATCGTAAGTTCAAAATAAAACACCTATGATTGTCACAACATTCTGCTGATATAAATTTTTGTCGCTTGCTGTGCGCTTCGCCAGACAGAGGCTTCGCAAAATTCATATTAGCAACACTATATTCTTTTTAAAGTGAATCGACTATATCGTCTGGAATGACGGTCTTACCAAGCATCACCACATCAGCGATAAACCCTTCCATGTCGCAAACCTTTGGCATATAACCCCATTGCTCAAAGCCAATTTTACGGAATAGACCTAAACTTGGTTGATTGTGAGCAAAAATAAGCGCTATCACATTATGAATCTCAAGGCTTGGCGCTTGATTCAGCATCCAGTGTAGCAATAAGCTTCCCAACCCTTGACCATGGCAATCCTTGTGCAGATAAATGCTAATCTCACTACTGATATTATAAGCCGGTCGCGCATACAAATCACTAAAGCTGCCCCACGCAACTATTGGGGAACATTCTTTTTGCTTCGCGCTGTCGATACCTACTATATCTACCATTCTAACGACATAAATAGGTCGCGTTGCACTGTTGAGGTGTTCCTCAAACCAAGCTTCGCGCTCTTCAGAAGTTACTGGCGTTAGATTGGCCGTTGCTTGTTTACCGGCAATACTTTGATTATAAATTGCTAAAATTTCTGCTAAGCCGTCTATGCTTGCGCGCTGCACAAGAAATTTATCGTTGAGCTTGTTTGCTGCTAATAGATGCAGCATAGAATGAGGGACATCATTAGTATCAGACTTAGCAGTCGCGTTAGAAGCAACATCAGACATAGCATTTCCATGATTAACGGTAATTAGTAATTGGTAATAGAGGATGTGCGATAAATCGTTAATGGCTAAACCGTTAATTAATAACAATCGCGGAATGAGCAAACAACCCTAAGCCAAATAAAATCACTAACTTTTAAGGTTGCTGGCGTTGTTCTTTTATTATCAGCAGACTATAAGATGTTAGTATGGCTATTTTACTTTATAATGGCTGATTTTAAACGCCTCGATTTTAAATATAGAAGTGTTTTTTCACTTTTTATCTGGTCTTATTTATCATAGCTGAAAATTTATGAACACCTATTTTCTTGAGCAATTGATGGCGTCTTCAGACGCTTCGCATAACAACACCAGCCCAATAGCTTTAGCGCCTTGCGTGCTTACTATCGGTAACTTCGATGGCGTGCATTTAGGTCATCAAGCGATGCTCACTCAAGTTCGTACACTTGCACAAGGGCGTAATCTTGGCTCTGCGGTCATGATATTTGAGCCACAGCCACGTGAGTTCTTTGCTCCAGCTACTGCCCCGGCACGCTTAACCAATCTTGCTGAAAAGCAGGCGTTGCTAGCAGAATATGGGGTTGAGACCTTGATTATAGCGGGCTTTGATGCCGAATTTCGCTCGTTATCAGCACAGGCATTTGCAGATATTTTAGCGCGACGCCTCAATGTAAAAGCCTTGGTATTGGGTGATGACTTCAAATTTGGTCATGACCGTACCGGTGATAGTCAGTTTTTGCGTGATTATGGCTTGCATGTAACCAATCTACATACCGTCACAGATAGCAGCGATAAAGCGGCGCGTATTAGCTCAACCCGTATTCGTGATTTATTATTGGCCGGTGATATTAATGCTGCTAATACCTTACTTGGACGCGAGTATGCAATCACAGGAACGGTCGTCGGTGGTGATAAAATTGGTCGAACGATGGACTTCCCTACCGCCAATATTGACTTAAAGCGCATAAAGCCTGCTCTACACGGTATCTTTGCGGTCGATGTCGTCAGCCTCGATGAGGGTGGTAATGTCATACCTAATGGTTTAACAACTCGCACGGATGGCGAGAATAAAGGCGTAGCAGGGTTGCGTCCGCATAGCTTGTTTGGTACGGCTAATCTTGGCACCAGACCATCGGTGGATAAAAAACATGATTGGCGGTTAGAAGTGCATTTTCCAGAGTTGCAAGCTGACTTATATGGTTTAACTTTACAAGTGCGCTTTTTGCACTATTTGCATGGCGAACGACATTATGAGAGCCTAGAGGCCTTAAAAGCTGGTATTCATCACGATGTAAAAGAATTACTTGAGTGGCGATCAAAGCAAACAACCTGCTAGAAAATATAGCTAATAAATAAAAAAAGCCCGCAACATTTTATCGTTGTGGGCTTTTTTATAAGTGAGATTTTTATAAAAAGCTCACTTTTAAGCGTCTGGATGCAGTCGCACATTTAAGTCATCAATGACCTCAACCCATTCCGCATCTTTTTCCCATTCTTCTTGTAGAAAAGCTCGTTGACTGTCCGTCCAAATCTTAGCTTCTATTAACTTCTCTTCTTTTGCCAATTTATTATTGTCGATAAAGCTATCAATTGCTTCGTCTGAGCTATCCAGTCCTAACTGAGCAAATAGCTCATTCATATTATACTCAGGTTCACCTAACATAACTTTCTCCTTAAATGATACAGATTGATGACACAGATTTATATGTGCTTATTATTTAGACTAACCATTTGATTGTAGCAAGCTTTATGATAATAGCTGTTAATCAACGTTTATCTAACGTTATCAATTGTATTAACAGTCTCGCGTTGATGGTACAAAACTGAGAAGTTATGAAAGCAACTTATGTTAAGCATTAGAAAACAGCTGATTCTAAAAGTATATGCTAAACCACAAAAAAGCCCTCAAAGTTTATGAGGGCTTTTCATACATCATATACGTGTTATACATTATATGCTTAATAAACAGGGCTAAATTTTTAGCTGTTTAGCGCCTTATGGTAGTAAGTGTGCTACTGCGTCACGCTCTTCATTAAGCTCTTGCTCAGTAGCTGCCATTTTCTCTTTTGAGAAAGCTGAAGACACATCAACGTCAGCAACGATAGACCAGTCGCCATCTTTACAAGTACATGGGAATGAGTAAATCAAGCCTTCAGAGATACCATACTCGCCATTAGAGTAGACACCCATAGAGACCCAATCGTTATCATCAGTACCCATTACCCACGTACGTACGTGTGCAATAGCAGCGTTTGCAGCAGAGGCTGCAGAAGAGGCACCACGAGCTTTAATGATTGCCGCACCGCGTTGTTGTACTTCTGGGATATAAGTCGCTTCATACCATTCGCGATCTACTAAATCTAATGCAGGCTTACCGTTTACGGTGCAAGCCGTTAGATCAGGGTACTGAGTTGATGAATGGTTGCCCCAAATGATCATTTTTTTCACGTCATTAATGGTGCTGTCAGTTTTACCTGCTAACTGTGCCATTGCGCGGTTATGATCCAAACGAGTCATCGCAGTAAAGTTACGTGGGTCTAAATCTGGTGCATTACGCTGAGCAATAACAGCGTTGGTATTAGCAGGGTTACCTACTACCAATACTTTAACATCACGGCTAGCAACGTCATTCAATGCTTTACCTTGCGCTGAGAAAATCGCAGCGTTGGCTTCTAGCAAGTCTTTACGTTCCATACCTGGGCCACGAGGACGTGAGCCTACTAGTAAAGCATAGTCGATATCTTTAAACGCAACAGTGGCATCATCAGTTTGTACGATACCTGCCAACAAAGGAAATGCACAGTCTTCTAATTCCATGACCACACCCTTTAAGGCGTCTAGTGCTGGAGCGATTTCAAGTAATTGCAAGATTACTGGCTGATCTTTACCTAGCATTTCACCAGATGCAATACGAAATAACATAGCATAGCTGATATTACCAGCAGCACCAGTTACGGCAACACGTACAGGTTGTTTCATAGAATATTCCCTAATTGATTATTAGATAATTCATGATTATCATTTTAGATATCGACTTGCTAGATGAATAATAGCAGTCATAAACCGAGGGTTAGTGTAGCACTTCAGCCTATTAACCGTCTAGAGAAAGCGAGAAAGCTATCCATAACTATATTGTTACATTTTATACGAAAAAATATCGACAATTGTTATAGATAACTATATTAATAAAGTAACAAAGGAAGACAGAATAAGATTTAAAGTGTGCTTTGTCAGAAGCATTTCGATGAATATCAAAACGTTGAAAAGAGTTTTTGAATGATTGGCGCTGCCGGCTAATGACGTGCTTTAGATACGCAATCCATAACTAGATTAATAAAGGAATATTATTTACCGCCTGAAATAATAAATTTACTGCCACAGTTGTCCACGACATTATGACAAGTGCCGAATTGACTACCCTCATAACAAACATGCACATCGGTCAATATCATCTGACGACGACTACCGACTTGACAGATTAAATCAACACTAGCAGGAGACATGCCACTATTAAGCTGGGTCATTTGCCCAATGAAGCGAGATTTCAACACCGTATAGCTATTCCCAGTATTCAACTCATTAGGCAGCTTTAATGCACCAGCATAGTTGGTGATTTGCCGAAAATAACTACTGGCGCTGAGCGGACTACACGCGCCATAACGCTGCCAGGCTTGGGTACGCACCGTCGTATCAGGCATGATACGGTTGACCACTTTTAGCTGTAGCGGTGTCAGACGTGGATCGCTACCGCGCCCACAGCGCTCACCGTAGCCCATATCTAAGCCTGATACTGTTAAAGAATACCCTTCTAGGCATTGGCGCATACGAGAACGCGTTGGTTGTAAATTACATAAGGCTGGCGTCATCTCAATCATCAATACGCGCTGTCCGATTTTGGCAGCATTAGCAGCTTGCGCAGGCAGCATTGTCGCCCCTTGCAGCAATAGCAAAGCGGCAATACCGGTAGCAGTACGGCCTTTACTGACATACTTTTCACTCATCAAGCACTTATTTACATGATCTGATAGCACTGTCTTCGACATCGAGCCCACCTTGGTCTGAATAGATAGCCGACGCCTAGCTTGCGACGATATAGGCAGATTGAAATATGTTTTAATCATAAGGAGTTGGAGCATTTAGCAAGGATAAAAGTAGCTTATAAGCTTAGGTGCTAGCGCTAAAAGCGCCTAAATTAATAACCTAAGAATACACGGAGCAATGCAAATGATAATTAAAGCAATGGTAGCAAAATGCTTTTTTTAATCTATAGCAAAAACGTAAGCGTCATTTAAACTGGGCGTCATCATTATATAAACTGAACGTCATTATCATCGTCATTGAATAGTGACGCAAAAATAAAGATATGAAAAAACCACTAACAGTCTTTACCGTTAATGGCTTTTTAGTAGCATCAGTAAGCGTTAGAATCCGGCAGGCACGGTACCCATACGCTGACTAATCGGCTGACCACGACCTAATAGGCTGCTATAAATAGTGGCATTTTCCATCACGTGTTTGACGTAATTGCGCGTTTCAGGAAAAGCAATCGATTCAACATATTGATCTGCCGCCAATGAGCCATAAGCTGGCTGCCAACGCTTGGCATTGTTCGGGCCAGCATTATAGCCAGCCGTTGCCAATACAGGTTGGCTGTTCAATTTACCAAAGATATCACCCATATACCACGTACCATAACGAATATTAGTATCGCCACTATTGGCGCGGCTAGCACTGTAGGTCTCACCCAAATTGCGAGCGATATATTTTGCGGTATCTGGCATGACTTGCATCAGTCCACTCGCACCAACATTAGAGCGCGCAGAGGGTACGAAACGACTCTCTTGGCGCATAATGCCATAAGCCCATGCCGGATCAATACCAGCTGATTGACTGTAGCGAACTACAGCACTTTGATGCGGCATCGGATGCGATATTGCCAAGCTGTTTACGCTGTCGGTATTATCAATCGCATATATCGCACGGTCGAGCCAACCTATGTCATATGCTTGGCGAGCAGCAGCAATAATCAAATTATCATCACGATTATCACGCGCTTTTTTCACCGCCCAGTTCCATTCGCGATTGGCATAGGCGCGGCTGGCATCAGCGTTGTATAAAGCAAACGCTCGAGCAAAATGTGGATTCTGTAACGCACGAGCTCGATCAGCGCTGTTGACATTTGGTAAATTACTACCACCCAAACGACTGGCATCAAAACGTTGACCGACTTTATCTTTTGCCATCAAGCCATAATATTCGTTGCTCTTCGCTAAATTTTGATACATTTTCTTAGCGGTATTACGCTTATTTGTATCGTTTGACTGCTCATACGCACGTGCCAGCCAATATTGCCATTGGTTGGTTTTTTGCGACTCAGCATCCATTCTTGAGATGGCTTCAACCACATCATCCCAACGACTAAAACGAATCGCTGCCATGGCATAATATTCCGCTTCTTCAAAACTAAAGTCATTGTCTAAGCTATTACGGAACCAGTCAACGGCTTCAACGTTAAAGCCATCGTCGGTATTGTGATTCATGCGCTGTACACCAAGGGTACGATAGGCTGCGCGGCGAGTATCATCCGTCAATAATTTAGCTGAACGCTGATTGTCTTGTTTGATATCAAAATCTAACTGTAGCGAGGCCTCACGATAAGACTTTTCTGCTATACGCCCTATGGCATACAAGTACAAGTATTGATTGTTTTGGCTAGCAGGCTCACGGGCAAAACGACTGAAGAATGACGATGGGCTTAGTTGGATTTCACTCAATGACGAATAAGGAATAGGCGTGCCCAAACGTGAAGACAACGCCATAATATCGCCGGTCTTACCTTTACGTAGCATACGTTTAAGACGGGAGGTACGGTCTTGATTACTAATCAGCGCGTTGTTATTCATCTCTAGCGCCAACTGATCACATAGAGCAGGCTGCTTTTTGGTCGTCAGCCACACATCAGACTTCGCTGCCATGGCGCGCATGGTATCGCCGCCGTTATTGAATCCCAACGCAACGGCACAGCGTTCACTATCATCCGCATTGGTAATCAAGTTCGCGACTTGTCGTACTGAGGCATAATCATTTGACCCAGCTTTGGTTTCAGCAAAATCAGCAACCAGCTTTTCCGCCATGACTGTATCCGGATATTGGCGTACAAACTGCGATACGGCCGCTGAGCTTTGCGAATTAAGATCCAGATTCATCCGCCAGTAAGTTGGATACATAGCAAACAAGCCGCCACTCATGGTTTGCTCATAATTATAAAGCGCATTAACATCGCCGCGTTCTGCCGCAATTGCCGCCGCAGTGAAGGAACCCACTCCATTGTCTGGCTGATAACCGCTATTTTGTGGCGAGCTGTTTTGTTGATAAGTGTTTTGTTGAGCGTTATTTTGTGTGTAACCGTCAGGCTTATAGCTCTCAGGCTGGTAGCTTTCTACTTGATACTTGCCTTCTTGTTGGTATGTACTACTATCGCCCCATGTCAATTCTGCGCAAGCAAGTTGCGAAAACCCTAACGCTCCTACCGCTGTCGCCAAACTCAGCGCACTGGTTCTGAGCCCGGTTTTTTTAAACCGTTCGGGCGTATAATTTTGATGCTGAGCATTCTTATCCATGATACCAGGAGCAACCTGCGGCTTTGTCATACTGACTCTCTTTATAATATGTCTAAATAATTCATCTAAGTAATGTGTCTTAAATAATTTTTCTAAAACGGTGTGAATCGCAATTTATTGAATAGTGCTGATAGGATTGCATTCATCATACTATACTCGTTGCACTTTCAACCATAAGCTTTACTTTTCATTAATAAACTGGATAGCACTGTGTAACACAGAGGTGTTATCGAGCATTAATCATTGTTCATTATTACTGATACCAGTTATAGCCAAATAATGCTCGATAAGCAATTGATACTATTATAAATAATCTAACATACTTATAATCATTAGCAGACGCTAACTTTTCACATTGACGTGGGGTTGTGATAAAATACGCCACCTGTTAATCGCCTACCCCGCTATATTTTTAGTCAATCATGGACTTATCCTTATGAGTGTTACTGTATTCAATCCTCGCCTCGATGACACTGCTGTCGCTGACATCACTACTATTGCGCCTGCTGTCACTGCACTCAAAGAACCAAGTTCAGCCGAAGCACCGGTAAAAGCAGCAACTAAAAAAGTATTTATCACCACCCAAGGCTGTCAGATGAATGTCTATGACTCGGGCAAAATGCTCGATGTCCTTGGCGACTCACACGGCATGGAAGTGACTCATGATATCGATGAAGCCGATGTACTACTGATGAATACCTGCTCCATTCGCGAAAAAGCCCAAGAAAAAGTCTTTTCAGAATTGGGTCGCTGGCGCAAATTAAAAGAGAAACGTCCTGACCTCGTCATCGGCGTTGGCGGCTGCGTCGCTTCACAAGAAGGCGACAATATCCAAAAACGCGCGCCTTATGTTGACATGGTTTTTGGTCCACAAACCTTACACCGTTTGCCAGAGCTATATGACCAGTCACACGAGCAACGTGAGATTGCGCCTAAAAACCGTATTGGTACAGTGGATGTATCTTTTCCAAGTATCGAAAAGTTTGATTTTTTGCCAGAGCCAAGAGTAGAAGGTTATAAAGCTTTTGTTTCTATCATGGAAGGCTGCTCGAAGTATTGCTCATTTTGCGTGGTACCTTATACGCGCGGTGAAGAATTATCACGTCCACTGGATGATGTATTAGCAGAAATTGACAGCTTAGCGGCGCAAGGCATCCGCGAAATTAATCTATTAGGCCAAAACGTTAATGGCTATCGCGGCGAAAAAGACGACGGCAGTATTTGCCGCTTCGCTGAGCTATTGCACTATGTGTCGCACGTCGATGGCGTTGAGCGTATTCGCTACACCACCAGTCACCCGCTAGAATTCACCGATGACATCATTGATGCCTATGCACAATTGCCAGAGCTGGTATCACACTTACATCTACCGGTGCAGAGTGGCTCAAACGCTATCTTGGCGGCGATGAAACGTAACCATACCATTGATGTTTATATTAATCAGATTAATAAACTTAAAGCCATTCGACCTGATATTTACTTATCGAGCGATTTTATCATTGGCTTCCCAGGGGAGACCGATGAAGATTTTCAAGCGACATTGAATTTGGCAAAAGAGTTAAACTTCGATCACTCATACAGCTTTATTTATTCTAAGCGTCCGGGTACGCCAGCGGCAGAACTGCCAGACGATGTGAGCTTTAGCACCAAAAAAGCACGTTTGGCGGAGTTCCAAAAAGTCATTATCGACTCAACGCTTGCTAAAACCCATGAGATGGTTGGCACTACAACTCGTGTCTTAGTTGAACAAGTGGCTAATCGCCATCCTGACTGCTTAATCG
This sequence comes from Psychrobacter sp. DAB_AL43B, assembly GCF_900168255.1. Taxonomy (NCBI): domain Bacteria; kingdom Pseudomonadati; phylum Pseudomonadota; class Gammaproteobacteria; order Moraxellales; family Moraxellaceae; genus Psychrobacter; species Psychrobacter sp. DAB_AL43B. The sequence goes on from NZ_LT799838.1 coordinate 2,751,604, forward strand.
GTACGGCAGACAATACTCGTACGGTCATGTTCCCTTACGATGTTGATAAAATGGACGAGCTGCTTGGCAAAATCGTCAGCGTACGTATTACTGATTTTGTCAGTCCGCATATGGTGAAGGGTGAGCTTAAGGAAGTGTTAGCTTAAATAATTATTTTCTAAATAAATACAGTTTTTGAATAAGCATAAAAAAAGCCGTTCACTATTCAATAGCGAGCGGCTTTTCTATATTTATTTTTCCCGTTATTTGCAACACCTTTTGGTAAATCCCTCAAACCTGAAACAGCTCATGAATAGAGTTAAGTGACCTGATTGAATCTCTGTATCAGCGTAAGGTCTGTAGCGGTTAATTTTTATTTGAAACCGCCCTTATTTATTGTTGAGATTACTGTTGCACCTTACTATCATAACTTATTTACTAAAACGACTAATTTGCTCCATTGCTTGCTTTAATAGTGCGTAATCGGGTTCCTCTTTCAATGGCTTATACTCCTTATCAATGTATGAAAATTGTCCTGCAGAGCCAACCTCCATAATATCCTGATGAGCAACTACAGCGTATTTGCTATAGCTAGAAGAAAGCAACCAATCACGATCAACAGGCTTACCCAATAAATCCACTCCCATAGAATAGTCTTGTATTGGATTTTTCACTCCAAGATAGTTCTGTAATAGTGTTGGTACAACATCTTGATGGCTCGTGAAGTAGTTATTCCAGCCATCGACATTTTTAGGCACGTTTTTACCAACGATAACAAAAGGAACGTGTATTTGAGGGTTTGAAAAATTACTGTTATGTCCCCAATAGTTCTGCTTATTATCATTTATCTCTTCGCCATGGTCACCTGTAATAATGACGATAGTGTTTTCCATCTCTCCTGAGGCATTCAATTCATCTAATACTTGCTTAGCAAGACTGTCGACAAAATGTACGCTTGTTTTATAACGATTCATTAATGGTTCAGGATCAGTTTTATTATTTAACTTTAAATAATTGACTTCAGATAACATTGGCTCATAGCGATGAGGATAGTCTTTAGGGAAGTCATAGCCATGTGGTGAATCATAAAATAAAAATGAGAATGAAGGCTTTAAGCGGTCTCTTTGTCCAAACCAGTTTAACCATTCTTCTGTAATATTTTGGTCGCGCTCAACCGCTGTACTGCCTTTGGACTCTTTGCGAAGATTAGGCACTTTTAAAAACACGGTTTGGTCAAACTCAGGATTATGTAGTTGCGCAGATGCGAATATACCTAACGGGTAATCTAAATCTTGCATACGATCGATAAAAACAGGGCTTGTTTTATTATCTATTGCACTGTGCCAGTACGTCGATGGAATACCATAAAAAAAACCAAAAATCCCTGCTCGCGTTGCGTTTCCTGTTGATAGATGGTTTTGAAAAATTGTACCATTTTGAGAAAAATTCCAAAGATTTGGGGTGTTTTCTGCATTAAAAGTATCTGCTCGCCAAGAATCTATAACTAAAAAGACAATGTTCGGAGGATTTGCTACGACTTGCGTTTGCAATGGTTGTAATGGAAATTTAAAATCTCCTTGTTTTTGCATAGTCATCAATTTTTGCTTTTCTAAAGCTTCCTCATCAATCCAGCCATATTTAGTCATTAAACTATTAGAAGTCATTGGATAGAACAGTGGTAGATAGCGTTTAAGCTGCGTCACTGATTGATAAGCGTGCGCTGCGGCCCAAATATGGATTAGATGACTTAGCAATAGAGCTGTTACTGCTGATATGCTAAAAATACGCCCTGTTTTTGCTGGCAATCTAATCTTTCTTTCATCAATTGCATATAAAACACCTAATTCTATAGCAAATACCAATACCACAGCACCTATGACCATTAGCCAGGTCGCTACAGATAAGCTAACAATTTGTCCTGCGAATATCAAATCTAACATTGCAGGATTGATATGAAAGCGATAGCTTGCGAATACAGCAGTATCAATAAATAGATAAACCAATATTAACGATGCTAATGTCGCAACGATTATTCGGCGTATCCAACCATAAGGTAAAAAGAAAAAGGGAAGCAGAATAAGGCTCACAATAGCCGTCAAAGCAACCATATGTGAGAATGTTGAAAGGACTAAAAATAGTAATCCTAGCATATCACTCGGTACTTCAGGTAAAAACCTTAAGTATCGTAAGGCTATAAAAATAGCGAAAACAGAGTTGATTAGGATAAAATATCCATAAGTCGTTAATCTTTCTTTAATAGTCATATTATTATTAAGTCGCAATAAAGTTGAATGAACTAAAACCTTTTACGCTTTATGCAAAATGATTGGCTCAATCATCGGTAATAATGGCATCAAGGATAACGTATTGATTACTTTTTTAGGCTCAATTGGGCTGATTTGAAAATAACTGGGGCAAAAAATAGCTTTAATGAAATTAAAGCTATTTTAATAAAAAAATGGTTGATTATAAGACCTTTAGGTGATTTGAACAATTGTTTTAAGGTCATTTTAAGATAAACACTCTTTTATATTAAGCTTGAGATGACGTCGGCTAATAAAGCCGCGGCAATTAAGATAAATATCACCCCGCAACCACGATTAAGCCACGCTAAACGCTCGCCAACATCCAACCAACCTGCCAGCTTTTTGCCGCCAATAGTATAGATAAGTTGCCAAATCGTTTCACTCAAAAACAGCCCTAACGTTAGCATGATATATTGTGGCCATAGCGGCGCACTGAAATTGATAAATTTAGGAAAAAAGGCCGCAAAAAATAAAATCGCCTTCGGATTGGATAGTGACACCCACATACCTGTCCGAAACAGCATCCAATCGCTAGGCGCTGCCCTAACCGCTGCACTAGAGAGTGAGCGCGGCTTAAGTTTATCAGGTTGCTGGATATTATCAGGGCGATTAGAGCTCGTTGCCAGTTCTGCGCTAACCTCCGCACTCATTGCGCTCATTGCACTCATTACACTGGCATCATCCATTAAACTGTTGTTAGCGGCATTATCACGCCACGATGAAATACCCAAATAAATAAGGTAGATGGCACCTACTGTTTTAATGACCGTCAATAACCACGGCGACTGCCGACTGATAACATCCAATCCCAATAGCGTCGATAGTAACAGGATAAATAACCCAAGGCTTAGACCTGCCAGCGTCCATAGTGTCCGCTTGACGCCATAATTAAGACCATACTGAAATGCCAGTAGCATATTCGGACCGGGAGTCGCTGAGATAAAAAACGTACTTGCAAAAAATACCGCAAACAGATGCCAAGACATCAACTAACCCCTACTTTTTTATTTGAAATTAACTGACTACACGAAAAAATAAACACCGCCATAAAGACGGTGTATTTTATATCAACTAATACCGAGAAAGCGCAGTTTATTTATCCACAGTACAACTATCTAATAACTTCTGTAAAAAACTATCACAGCGCTCAATCTCACTCAGCGCGACATATTCATCAGCTTTATGTGCCTGCTCAATACTGCCAGGCCCACAGATAATGGTTGGAATACCACTATTGGTAAATTGTCCACCCTCGGTTGCATAGGCAACTTTGTGACGTTTATCATCCCCCGTCAGTGCGGCTATTAGCACTTGTAGCTCGCCACTGTCGTTATCAGTCATTGCTGGCACGCTTTCCTCTTGCATCAGATCAATACCGGTTTCTGGTGCGCGTGCTTGCATTTGTGCTGTTAATTCTGCAACTTTTGCTTGAATCGGTGCGAGGATATCGTCCTGTGTCATATGCGGTAGATTGCGATAATCAAAGGTAAATTCACATAAATTAGGCACAATATTAGTCGCTGTACCGCCTTGTATCGTGCCTACAGATAATGTCGAATAAGGCACATCAAACAGCGCATCATTATCAAGACGCTGGCTTAATTCATCCGCCAACTCATCAACATAGCCTACCAATCGGCTGGCATAGCTGATGGCGTTAACCCCTTGCGCCGTCAATGATGAATGCGCAGACTTGCCATGCACGCGGCAACGGTAGACGGCAATACCTTTATGCGCCACCACCATCGCCATATTGGTCGGCTCACCAACGATACAATAATCCGGTGTAATACCGCGTGCCTTTAAGTCTGCCAAAATTAATGGCGCACCTAAGCAGCCAACTTCTTCATCGAATGACAGTGCCAAATGCAGAGGACGACGTAGCTGACCACTATTCGATAGCTGTACCGCTTTTGGCAACAGCGTCAAAGCACAAGCGATAAAACCTTTCATATCACAAGCACCGCGCCCGTATAGCTTGTCACCACGTATCGTTGCGCTAAATGGCTCTGATGTCCAATCCTGACCATCGACTGGCACCACGTCAGTATGACCAGATAGCACAAGACCGTTATTTACTTTATCCGCATTTTTCCCTGCTGCTACTGTCATGAATAAATTGGCTTTGTTTTTGGCGTTATTAAAGGTTAAATCTACTGTTAAGCCTAATTGCTCACAATAGCGTTGCACGTCTTCAATTAATGCCAAATTTGAATGGCGACTAACCGTATCAAAGGCAATAAGCCTTGTTAGCCAGTCAATGCTGTTTTTAGGATAATCAGCATTAAACATAGCTTGTTTTTTATCGTTATTGTGAGTTGCGACAGTCATAAGATATCCTTATCACGATACAAAATAAAAAGATCTCAGTCTTTTTGGAATGAGCCTTTTTGGAATGAGCGTTGTTGCAGTGCCTTTACTTCTGCATCTAATCCAACAATTGGACCTTCAACTGGCACATTAGGCGCAACTTCTTGAATAGACAAAGTATTGATCGGTGACGAGGATTTAACACCCATCTCCTTCATCCACTCGCCCAACTGTTTTGAGGAACTAACATAAACAATGCGACCAAGCCCTGCCCACGCATGAGCCGCTGAGCACATAGCGCAATGCTCACCGGAAGTATAAACCACTGCTTGCGCACGCGCATCGGCAGTCATATTTTTTGCCGCCCATTGGGCGACGGCAATCTCAGGGTGATACGTTGCATCGACGCTATTGGCACGGTTACGATCTTCGCGTAATACATGACCCTCGCCATCGACCAGTACGCTACCAAATGGCTCATCACCTGCCTCTAAAGCTTCAGCGGCAAGCTCAACGCAGCGACGCAGATGTTGCATATCATTGTCAGTTATCATCACAATCTCCTTTTTATCACCTTACGGTAAATCGCAGTTCCTATTGCACTTTATATTACACTACATTGCGTCGCATTATTTTGCGTCGCACCATCTTGCATTGCATCGAAGCATTTATGATGCATTTCATTTACGATGGATTGTTTTGATTCATGATATCAATCACTGGTGGCATCGGTTTTGGCAGCTTACCTTCTGCTTGTAGCTCTTTAGTAGTTTTGGCATCGATAGCAAGTCCAGCGATCAGCGCAATATCTTTGACCGGCTTACGTTGACGAGTGGCAAAACTGACTGGAACCATACGCGCAAACTCATAAATATAAAGATAAGACTCTTCGCCGCCTTCAAAATCTTCATCATCTTCTAGACGAATCCCACCAATCTTGGCCAAATCCGATAACATCTCATTCTCTTCGCTACTTAGACCGCAATCAGTAATACCAAAACCTGTCATAAAACCATTAGCCCACTGTTTCAGAGCTATCACGCGCTCGTATAAGTCATGTTCATCATCAGGAACTAGTGGCGTATAAGAATAGGCATCCTCTTTGTCTTTTAGCTGAAATACCGTATCTTCTGCTTCTTCAGTTAGCAAGGTCAATGCTTCGTCAGGTAATGGCGCAAAACTCAACTCCTCAAATACTGTTGCCCATACCTGCTCGTCAGGCGCGTCACAAGCTGTCATCAGCCCCGTCATTAGACCATGTACCTCACTGATAGACACATCAGTCCAGTCGTCAAATGCCTTTAGCCACGTATTCCAGCCAGAGATATTGTCATTCATAATAGATGTCCTAATAGTTGGTTGTTAATGATTGCTTATAAAATAAAAATAAACGCAGCACGATGTCATCGACAAGGCTGCGGCTAATAAAAATAAAGAGATTAAGCCCAATGCTGGTAATTACTTTGTTGGTATAGATATTATGCGGTCACCTATGGCATTATTAAACGCAGACAACAAAATTCATTTACGCTTACTTGTTAAGGATAAAAACTGACTATGTATGACCAACTTAGAATATTAGAAAAAATGATACTCGACATCAAAAAACAGTATCAGCTTGTCAGTGCTGAACTTAGCAGCCTCAAGCAACAACCCCTTACCGATCCACAAGAACTTACCGCCTTAAAAACCAAACTCGATAGCAGCTATACAGAACGCGATGGTACCAAAAAACAATTAAACGATCTCGATAAGCGCTACCAAAACCTAGCAGAAGCACACCACATGATTGGTGAAGAGCAGGACAAGCTACAAAAGCAGATTAGCCAATTGCAACAACAAAATAGCGAGCTGCAGCAACATAATAATGAATTAAAACAGCAAAACAGTGATATTAAACAACAAAATAGTGATTTGAAAAAGAAAAACGAATTGGCAGCTGAGCGTACGCAGGTAGTATTACAGCGCTTAACCCGTATCGATCAAGCAGAAGGTTAGTGATAGCTTAAATCAACAGCAATTCAGCATCGTTTTTTGCCTATAAAGCTAGCACGATATTCACTGTCATATCTTATATGACCCACTTTACTGACCAGACATTGTAGGATTTATCATGACCGATAACCAGTCCAAATCTATAGAAAAACAGCCGCAAGAGAGCCAAGTAAAAAATAGCCAAGTAAAAAGTAACCAAGCACAAACGACTGAGCTTAAATCACAAAATGTCGTTTCAAATAATTCAAACACACAAAGTGACGCTGCCAAACCTGCGGCTAAAGTCACTAGCGCCCCTGAACCACAAGTCAAAAAAGTCGATATTGCAATTGCCGGTATCACTTATCCAATTTATTGCCCAGTACATGAAGAAGAAGAATTGCGTGCCGCGGTTTTTTATATCAATGATTACGTGCTAGATCTCAGAAGAAATTCCCCAAGTCTTAGCCAAGAAAGCTTACTGGTACTATGCTGCTTAAATTTATATGAGAAAATTCAGACTAATAAAAGAGATAAAGAAGACCGCTCGCAGCAAGACAAGCAGTCTGTCGCTCTTTTAAATAAAGTCATCCAAGACGCGCATTCCATTTTATAAGCCAGTACTGTTTTTTGATGCTTATAAATATATCAAACGCTTAGTTTATAAAACTAAGCGTTTTTTATGATTAGTAGATAAGCAATTTTTTATACTTCTTATTGATACGTTTTACCTGCATGAAAATCCGCTTGGTGCTCATAATTGCAAAAGAATAGCGCCTTGTTATCTTCAACGTTGCTATTATTGCTAATGCTCTCACTATCTACAGCCAAGCTTGGATTGGTCTCAAGCACACCTCGATATTCAGCTAAGCTATTGCCACAAAAATCGCACTGACGCAGTGTGATCACATCGCCTTTTTTTGGCATCATGCTTTTGGGCGCACGTGGGTACATAAACTTATAAAACCCCCACATTACCATCCAGATAATGATGATTACAATGATAACGGCTAACACGGCAGTGCTCCTTCAAATATGGCTGAATACATTATAAACTCAACGCTTCAGAATAATCACATAAAAAACTGGCCACATTGAGCCAGTTTTCATTTTAAAAAAATAAATTATTTAGCAATTATGCTGACAATATTATAACTGCAGCTCACTAATATCCGCCACCGTCAAAAATAAAGCACGTACTTGTTTAAGCAAAGCTAAGCGATTGGCTTTGAGTGCCGCGTCTTCACTATTAACCATCACATCGGCAAAAAACTGCGTCAATGGCGCATCTAAGCTGACCAAGGTTTGCAAGATTTTCGTATAGTTGGCAGTTTCAAGTAACGGCGTGACATTCGACTGCGCTTGTTGCACAGCCTCATATAGCGCTTTTTCCGCATCCTCGGTTAATAGCGACACGTCAACCTGATCGGCAACTATTCCTTCAGACTTGGCTAAAATATTGGCAACACGCTTGTTAGAATCAGCTAACATTGAAGCTTGTGGCAGCTCGCTAAACGCTTGTACGGCACGAATACGCTGATCAAAATCAAGCGGCATGTGTGGATTAATGGCTTGTACTGCTTGAATGGTATCAACGCTGACGCCTTGCTCGGTATACATCGCCCGATAGCGGGAGTTTAAAAATGCCAATACTTGGGTAAAGGTATCGCCCATCTTAGTAATCTTGCTACCGTCAGTAGTACTATAGTTTTTAATCGCTTGCTCAACTAAGGCAACCAAGTTAATTGGCAATTTCTTTTCAATTAAAATACGTAGAATGCCAATCGCTGAACGACGTAAGCTAAAGGGATCTTTTGAACCAGTAGGCGCTTGGTCAATAGCAAAAATACCCACTAACGTATCTAAGCGATCCGCAAGCGCTAAGCAAATTCCAACAGGCGTTTGTGGCAACACGTCACCGCTAAATTTCGGCAAATATTGCTCTTCTAAACTTGCTGCTACCGCTTCAGGCTCATTATTCAGACGCGCATAATAAGTACCAGCGATACCTTGCAGTTCAGGATATTCACCAACCAATGAACTTGCCAAATCTGCTTTGGACAAAATGCCTGCACGTACCGTTTCATCGATATCAATCTGCTGACCTTGCTGCTGCATTAACGCAGCGATAAAGGCAGCAAGTTTTGCAATACGCTCAGACTTCTCCCAAATAGTACCCAGCTTATCTTGGAATACACGAGTTTTGAGGCTTTCTGTTAGCGCAAATAATGGCTGTTTTTGATCTTGTAAGAAGAAAAACTCAGCATCAGCCAAACGCGGACGTACAACCTTCTCATTACCTTCAATAATTTGATTGGGATCTTTAGATTCAATATTGGTAATAAAAATAAAGTAAGGCTGTAGCGTACCGGCTTTATCCGTCAAGCAAAAATACTTTTGATCCGCTTGCATGGTAGAGATAAGCGCTTCTTGTGGTACTTGTAAAAAGCGCGGCTCAAAGCTTGCACGTAGCGCAATTGGAAAATCAATCAAGGCCGTAACTTCATCTAGCAAACTTTGTGGCACGATAGCATCCGAGTTAACTTCATCTGCCAATGCTTTGACTTGGTTTTTAATCAGCATTTGACGCTTATCAAAATCTACCACCACTTTTAAGCCATCAAGAAGTTGCTCATAATCATTGGCATGCGTAATCGTATGATATTCAGGGCTGTGAAAACGATGACCTCGCGTTTGATTACCGGTCTGATGCCCTTGGATAGTCGCATCAATGACAGCATTATCTTGCATCAATACTGCCCATTGTACCGGACGCACAAACTCATTGCGGCTGGCGCCCGAACGCATACGCTTAGCAATTGGCAGGTTATCAAGTGCGGTTTGAAAGATTGCAGGAAGCAGCTCAGTAGTCGCCTGCCCCTCAATGGTTTGCACATAACCGACGTAGTCGCCTTTATCGGTGTTAATAGTCGTCAGCTCGCTTGCTTCGATGCCTAGACCTTTAGCAAAGCCCATCGCAGCGCGGGTCGGATTACCATCAGCATCAAACGCTGCTTTAATCGCAGGTCCACGTTTTTCTTCAGTACGATCAGGCTGCTTATCAGCAATACCTTGAATCTGAATCGCCAAACGACGCGGTGCCGCAAAAGCTTTGATACTATCAAAGGTAATGTTAGCTGCAGCTGATTGTATAATGAAGCTTTGCTGTAATGAATCGCGTAAAATTTTTAGGCTCTTTGGAGGTAGCTCTTCACACCCCAGTTCAAATAAAATAGTACTCATGGGATGCTCCTATTTATGGTTATTAGTAGATTGGTTGTTGTCTGTGCTTTCAGTTGCAACGTCTTCTTTTGGCAAATACTTATCAAGCGCAGCTTGGCGATGGGCTTCATCTGCCAATGGGAAGCCAAGCTTGGCGCGTGCCTCGACATAACCAATGGCCACTTTACGAGCCAGCGTACGTACGCGCAGGATAAAACGTTGACGTTCAGTGACTGAAATCGCACCGCGGGCATCAAGTAAATTAAAAGCATGCGAGGCTTTTAACACCATCTCATAAGCTGGCAGTGGTAAACCCGCTTCCACTAACTTATCCGCTTGCTGCTCATAAAAGTCAAACATTTGCCCCATCATTGGTACATCGGCGTGCTCAAAGTTATAGGTAGACTGTTCAACTTCGTTTTGATGAAAGACATCGCCATAAGTGACACGACCAAATTCGCCATCTGCCCAAACTAAATCATAAACGCTATCGACGCCTTGCACATACATCGCCAAGCGCTCAAGACCATAAGTAATCTCGCCCGTGACTGGGAAACACTCAAGACCGCCCACTTGCTGGAAGTAAGTAAACTGGGTCACTTCCATACCGTTTAGCCAAATCTCCCAACCCAGACCCCATGCACCAAGCGTAGGCGACTCCCAGTTGTCTTCAACGAAGCGCACATCATGCACCAATGGATCGATACCTATGGCTTCAAGTGAGCCTAAATATAGCTCTTGGATATTGGGTGGATTAGGCTTAAGCACTACTTGAAACTGATAATAATGTTGCAAGCGGTTTGGGTTATCGCCATAACGACCATCCGTTGGGCGACGTGACGGCTGTACGTAAGCGGCATTCCAACGCTCAGGACCTAATGAGCGCAGAAACGTCGCGGTATGAAAAGTACCCGCGCCAACTTCCATATCATAAGGCTGCAAGATAACGCAGCCCTTGTCGGCCCAATAATTCTGCAAGGTCATGATTAAATCTTGAAATGTCATCGGTTGAGGATTTTTGTCTTGTATCATCGGGGTTGTCGCTTGGGATGTCATAGTTTCGGGTATCATAGTTTGAAGTGTCATAGCAAAACCACTGTGAATTAGTATTAATAAATAAATCTTTGATAGCACTCGTATAGCCTATTTGGCAACGATTCTATTTGCCTGCTCACCTTACTAAAAATTGACTATTTTATCTATATTTACATGAACTAAATTTATCTCGTGGACAGAAATATTCACTAATAAGGCTCATTTACAAGCAAACTGATGCAATAAAAGCCATTAAAGCAATAGATAAAAAAATACCCAAATGCGCGAGCATTTGGGCAGGAGGAAAAGTATGTCTTGGTATCCTGATTAGTCAGGCTTTTTGTTTTTTGGGGAACGGCTATTTCTTATTAAAACCTTTTAGATTAAATCTGTTTTGCTAAGGATTTTTTTATCAAAGCTATTACTAATTACGAAATCACTGATAAGACTGACTGTTTGCTTTCGGCATAATGATCCATAAGATAATGTAGATTAAAATACCCGGTACTGCTGCACTTAAGGTTGAGACAATGAAGAATAGCAACCTGACCCACGTTGGTGACCAACCGACATATTCTGCAATGCCGCCCATCACGCCCGCTATCATTTTATTATTCTGTGACCGATGTAATTTTGCTAATTTAGCCAAATCAAATACCTCTCTTACAGTTATTTATTTTATTTCTATTTTTAACGTTAATATTTCTTTTACCATTAATGCTTTTGACAGACTTTAAAGATTTTTTATCTTCTTAACTTATGAATAAGTATAGCAATCATTTATATTATATCTGTTGAGTATATAGACGTGCTTTGTGAGTTTATGCTACTTAAGCTTACTCTAACCTGTCATTAACACCCGTAAACCCCTGATTTTAAATAGTTATTTCAAATTGTTTCAAGATTAACTTTGTTTCTCGCATCTTGCGCTTTCTTTACTCTACTTTTGCCAGTCTAGGATTTATTTAAGTTGATAAGAAGTTAGCAGATAACGTAGCCGAATCATAAAAATAAGAAAAAACCTAACTTAATGCCAAGATAATAATTTGGTTTGGCATCTAAAAAATCTGACGATATTTACAATAACCTACCTGTAAGTGGCGACATACCTTTATACCATACAGTTAAGAAAACAATGTATTAAAGCATTTATAGCTTTTAAGCGTTATCAATAGCATTGAGTATAACAATGCCAAAATAAGACAAAAATAAGGATAACTATGTACGAATCAGGATTGATGATTGGGCATTTTGAGCCACTACATTTAGGACAAATGCGCAGCATATTGGACGCAGCAGGACAAGCAAAAACGCTTCATATTGTCATCATGGCGCATCCGTCACCACACCCAAACTTCAACATCACCTTGCAAGATAAAGCGCGGTGGTTGCAGATGGCTTGTGCCAACTTACCTTTTATTCATATTCATACCACTGATGAGATTGAGTTGCCGTTACATGAAAGTTTTGCTGACGTCAGTATTGATGTGGTTGCCAGTAATGCTAAGTTACAACGTTTGACTGAAGCTTTAAATTTACCAGCTAAGACGGTATTGTTTATCGCAGAAAACCATCCATTGGCAGATTGTGTGGCACAGAGTGATGTCAAAGAGCAATTACTGATGCAAGTCATTACTACTCCGCTACAGCCTGATTTTGATTCCTACGCCATCGCTCGTGATCCGGTAGCTCATTGGTCAGCGATTCATCCGCAAGCACGTGCTGACTATACTAAGACGGTCGCTATCGTCGGCGGTGAAAGCTCCGGTAAAACCACATTGGTACACAAACTTGCCAATTATTATGGTGCCAGCTTTGCGCTTGAGATGGGACGGATTTATGTCGGAACAGACTTGGGTGGTAGTGAGATCGGGCTACAATATAGTGATTACGGACCTATTGCTTTACATCATGCCCAAGCCATTCGCGATGCCGCGAGCGTAGCAACCGCGCCCGTCACTATTATTGATACGGACTTTGTCACTACCCAAGCTTTTTGTGAAGAATACGAAGGTCGTACGCATCCTTTTGTAGCAGCCTGTATCGATGAGTTCCGCTTAGACCACACCATCATGCTGGACAATAATACGCCATGGGTAGCTGACGGCATGCGTTCATTAGGCGATCCTGACGCTCGCGGACGTTTTGAGCAGCGGCTAGTAGATATTTTTGCCCGTCATAATATCGAACCACACGTGATAGATAAGCCCGATTATGATGCTCGCTACAAGCAAGCATTATTACTTATCGACCAATTCATCTATGGCAAAAAACCGTAAAATAATAAAGATACTCGACAATCATAAATTTATAATAATATTTTCAGTCAGTAGTTTTTGTGAGTGCTTTATTAATAATAACACTACGACTGATAACCACTATTCATCTCATCTTTAGGAAAAAAACGATGCGCATTCAGCTACTAGACAATATCACCGGAAAATGGGCGCTACAATGGATTGTCACTTGGTTCATTTGCGGCGTGATTGCGTTGTCCGCAGGCTTTTGGCTGACAACCGAACATACCACGCTCGATTGGTTTTACTTAGGCGTGTCTTTCATTGGGCTGGTGTGCGTGGTCTCGCTGTCTTTTCGCAAAAACATCCTCGGCAATGGCTTTGGTATGGCAGCGACCGCCGGCGAAGTTGTCGTCCAAGCCACCTCTGGCGCGGTTGGTCTGATGCTTGCGCCATTGTTCAATTTCTTTACCCACGTCTATGGCATCTTTTACTGGTCAAAGCATACCGATGCCGATGGTGATATGGTACCCAAATCTGCCAGCAAATGGATTTGGCTGCTGACTATTGGCTTTATGGTGATTGGGCTAGCGTTATTTCCAACGGTGAATGATTTATTGGCAAGCTATGGCTATGCGGTCGTTGAAGATGACAATAGTAAATTCTTAGGCTTCATCTCTTTCTTTTGGATTAACGTCATTGCATTTGTACTGTCTATTACCGCTCAAGCAGCAATGATTCTACGTTATTCCTTTAATTGGTGGTTATGGATTCTATCCAATTTCGTCTGGTTGACCGTAAACCTGATGTCGGGCAATTATATCTTTGCTATCCAGACGATGGTCTACCAAGTGAATTCGTTTGTCGGTCTTTATGAATGGTATCGCAATGAGCAAAATCCTGTAGAATTATCAAAGCACGCACGATAATGTAATGGTTATAACGATGCGTCTAAAACAGACAAGATGAAAGGATTTGACTGGGCGGTCTCACAGATAAAATGGCGGATTGCTTAGATTAGTGCTACAACTGGTAGTTGTCAGTAGATTATTTTATTTATCTACTACCAGTCATTCATTTACTAACAGGGAGGTTAGTATGTCTCGTACTCAGCAAAAGCGAATGTCCAAACGTACACTCGAGCAATGGCTCAGTGAGTATTCTGTCAGTCATCAAAATCTAGTTAACAAAAAAATCCATTGGTTATGCGTCCCGACTATTTTTGTCAGTCTGTTAGGTATGGGTATGTCACTGTCAGTCTGGTTTACTTTGGTACTTAGTGCTTTGGTGTTGTTATTTTATATGCGCTTATCAACACCATTATTTTTGGCAATGGGAATGTTTATTCTCATTTGTCTTTCAGTGATGACGTTATTACCTTGGGGCTTTAAGATTTGGGCAGCTATCTTTGTCGTTGCTTGGATTGGACAGTTTATCGGTCATAAGATTGAAGGTAAAAAACCCTCTTTCTTTGAGGACTTACAGTTCTTACTCATTGGTCCAGCATGGGTAGCAAATAGCCTTATGGGTCGTAAAAAAGCGAGTGAATAATAGCTAAATCAGATAATAAGCTTATAAAAAAGCGGCACTTAATGTCTGATTAAGTGCCGCCCCTATAGTTAATTGTACTGCTGGTTTTTAGCGAAATAATGGCTTTTTTTAATAAGCGCTGTTTTTTCTATTTAATCCAAGGTCTGTACGCCGCCACCATTCACAAATATGGTTTGACCACTTACCCAAGTCGAAACTGGCGAGGCAAAATACAGCATAGCACCGGCGATATCATCGGCTTCACCCAAGCGTTGAATTGGCGTATGAGCAAGCATTTTCTTTTCAATCTCTGGCGTTAATACCGTTTTCAAAGCATCAGTGCGCGTTGCACCGGGTCCCACCGCATTGACGCGTACTTCAGGGCCAAAATCATGCGCCAAGTTTGCGACCATATGATTGACGGCAGCTTTTGATCCTGCATAGCCACTCATATTTGGGCTTTTATTGATACTCGACATCGAAGTGGTAAATACAATCGAGCCATAACCGGATTCTTTCATATGTGGCACGCACAATTGGCTCAAGCGCCAGCCACTAAAGACATTCAATTCAAAGTCACGGCGAATATCATCAACCGATATCTTGGCAGGGTTTTCTCGACCACCACCACCGCCGCCAGCATTATTAATCAATATATTAATACTGCCAAATTCAGCAATAGCCTTATCTACCATAGCGACTAAATCATCGTCTTTTAAAATATTACATTCGACTGCCAAACCCTTGACGCCATACTCTTCTATATCTTTGACCGCAGCCTTGGCATCTGCTAGTTTTAAATCAGCGATAACAATGTTTGCTCCAGCTTGTGCTAGACGTAGTGCCGTCGCTTTACCGATACCATTTGCGCCACCGGTGACAATCGCTGTTTTACCAGACAGATCAAACAACTCATTAAATGCTTTATGCTGAAATGTTTGCATATTTAATCCTTATAATACTTATTGGTTTATTATATATATTCATATTTATACACCCAATAAGTATGCCTGCTTAAAATTAAATCAATGTGTCAAATCATCCACATTTTGTAACGATAATATTTACTTTATTAAATTTTATCCATAAAAAAAGCCTCACTTCTTATAGAAAGAAGTGAGGCCTTAGTGCTTTTGCAAGCCATATTTGGAGCGGGAAAAGAGATTCGAACTCTCGACCCCAACCTTGGCAAGGTTATGCTCTACCACTGAGCTATTCCCGCTTAAATCGCTTCGTAATGTTTTAACTACTACGTCTCGATAGGCTGGCTATTTTAGCAAATATTCCGTGCATGTCAATAGCTTTTTTCGGTTTTCTTATGACTACGACTGTATTATAGCTACTATTAAGATAGTAATCACTGTAGACAATTGATTTTATGGTCTATTTTTTTTAACTTGGAAATACAATTATTTTTATAAATAATTCTCTTGTTGCCACTATTGTTAATCTCAACCTATCGCACTGCTCATTGAACACACTTATTGGCATCTTATAGATTTATCTTACTTACAATCCTACATTGTATTGTTACTTTTACACTATTGGTTTTAAATGGTTAACATTATTATACTTATGCTTAATGACAGTTCAGGTAAAATTTCACTGTTTTAGTAGATTGGTAGACGATAGTAGAATATGAATAATAAACTATCCTTTCATCTACTCATCTACTCTATTAATATTGATTTTGTTTAACTTTATTTTTTCCATTTACAGCGAGGACGTTTATTATGAAAAAATTGCTTACCACGACCGTTATGGCTGCTTCATTGTCGGCACTGACTCTAACAGGTTGTACTAGCACGACCAGTACGGGTGCCGTTGGCGTTGATCGTCAACAGCTGTTATTGGTTTCAAGCGAGCAAGTATTGCAACTCTCAGCTCAGAGTTATAATAAGACGATACAAGAAGCACGAGCGAAACGTTTGCTTGATACCAACACCGCTCAGCTTAATCGCCTGAAAAAGATCTCTAATCGTTTGGTCGGTCAAGTTGGCGTCTACCGCCCTGACGCTGCAAAATGGCCATGGGAAGTACATACGATTAAATCTAACGAATTGAATGCGTTTGTTATGCCGGGTGGTAAAATTATGTTTTACTCAGGCATTATCGATCGTCTCAATTTAAGTGATGATGAAATCGCTGCGATTATGGGTCATGAGATGTCTCATGCCCTACGTGAGCATTCACGTGAACGCATCTCACGTCAATACGCGACTCAGACCGGTATTGGTGTCGCAGCCAGTATTTTTGGTCTATCGCAAGGTCAGGCTGAGCTTGCAAACGTCGCTGGCGACTTAGGTCTGAGCCGTCCACATAGTCGTACACAAGAAGCTGAAGCTGATCAAATTGGTCTTGAGCTAATGGCACGTGCGGGATACAATCCACAAGCCGCTGTTACCTTGTGGCAAAAAATGCAGCGCGCCAGCCAAGGTGAGCCACCACAGTTTTTAAGCACTCACCCAACCAGCGGTAACCGTATTGCACAAATACAATCTTTGCTGCCAAAAGTGATGCCGTTATACCAAAAAGCACGTCGTTAATAGCTTATTTTTAGACATTAGATGTTGAGTTTTCAGACGTTATTTTCAATTAAGTATAGATAAAATCAATATTGACAAAGTTAGTATTGATAAAGAATAAAAGCAGAGCGCAAATTCTATATTGCGTTCTGCTTTTTTATGCTTGAGGCTAAGGAATTACTACCAACTTAATACAACGCGGTGTCGATATCAGCGTCTGCTATAATGGGCACAATCTGTCATCTAAAAATCGCTAAGCGCAATACTATAAAAGCACAAAGCTCTTAAGACACAAAACCATAAAGGATTGCTATGATTACTACCACACCTACGGCCGACGCCCTCCGTAATCAGCTACAAAATTTACAACCGCAGCATATTGAATTGGTTAATGAATCAATGAATCATGCAGGCTATTTTGACGGTAAAGAAAGTCACTTTAAACTTATCATTGTGAGTGAGACCTTTGAAGGCAAACGCTTGGTTGCGCGTCATCAGCTCGTGTATGATCGGGCGAATTCGTTGTTGACTTCACAAGGTGGTCAAATCCATGCGTTGGCAATCCATGCTTATACACCGGCAGAGTGGCAGGGTCAAAATCCTGAAAGCCCGTTATGTGCTGGGCAAAACAAAGGCTAAACAGCTATGGTTTAAACTGACTTTTTTCATCCAATAATAATGAGCCACTATAAATAAGCTAGCAAAATGCAACTTTAAGGGAAATCCTATTCAATGAAACATCTACATATGCTCACGGCAGTACTGTTGATTGCGCTGTTTTTATATCAGAGTTATCTGGCATTAAGCTCAAACAAGCAAGCGCCGTTCATGGTTAAAATATCTTCGCATATCATCTACGCCGTCATCATTCTTTCAGGAGCTGGGATGCTGGTGCAGTTGATAAGTGCCAATGCTCCCGTACAGTGGGTATTTGCAAAAGTGATCTTACTTGTAGCTGCTATCAGTGCCAGTATCAAAGCCTTTAATAATAATGCAACACCTAGCCAAAGAAAAACCGGTATTCTTATTGCTGGTGCGGCATATGTGGGCATTTTGATACTGGCCTTTAGTAAACCGGGCAACTTATTTTAATAATAAGTTTAAGATGAGATAAGCATAAATAGATATGTTGATAAAGTTGTTAAATATTTAATAATCGCTATATCTTTCAATATCTTAATCACGTTATTTTTGCTATCTTAAGTAAATGAAAATACCACAACTTAGCCTAATGGAGCCATTATGAAAACTCTTACTACAGCAACCCTACTGGCAGCC
The DNA here is from genome assembly GCF_900168255.1 of Psychrobacter sp. DAB_AL43B. NCBI lineage: Bacteria > Pseudomonadati > Pseudomonadota > Gammaproteobacteria > Moraxellales > Moraxellaceae > Psychrobacter > Psychrobacter sp. DAB_AL43B. The sequence goes on from NZ_LT799838.1 coordinate 2,770,000, forward strand.
GCTGGCGTTTTTGGTCTCTCAGGCTGTGCCTCGACGGGCAATATTACCCCGCAATACGTACCGCCAAGCACGTATCAAAGTTATGATTGCCAAGCACTTAATCAAGAGTACATCCGTGTCAATAATTATGTGAACGCTGCACGTAACGAGCAATCAAGCTTATCCGCATCAGGTGTCGGCGTTGGCGTTTCCGCAGGGCGTTGGGGTATCTCACCTAATATCAGCTTTGGCGTCGGTCAAAGCAACAATACTAAAGCTCGCGATGCTAAGTTATCGCGTCTATACGGCGAACGTGATGCGATTATTCAATCAGCGCGTATTCAGCGTTGTAGCTTTGCCAATGGCGTTAAGATTTATGGTGAGTAAGCTAACATTTAAACTGGCTTAACAACTTATATACTTTCAAATTAAAAAAAGCCAATACGCGATAAACGTATTGGCTTTTTACTATATTTACTGCTTTTTAAGTTGTGAAGAATAAAATTTATGCTACGCCTTCAAGCTTTGTACCCACTGCACGATTTGGTTACTTGGTAATGCGCCTGATTGCCGTGCGACTTCCTTACCGTTTCTAAAGGCTACCATCGTTGGCAAGCTGCGAATATTATAAGGTGCCGCCGCTTGCTCATATTTGTCGGTTTGTACTTTAGCAAAAACTACTTGTGGTAGCTGACTGGCAGCTGTCTTGAACTCTGGCGCCATCATAAGGCAAGGCTGACACCAACTTGCCCAAAAGTCTACAATGGTCAATACGTCATTTTTTTGAATGACCTTATTAACCGTTTGCGCGTTCAGTTCATGCGGAGTTCCTGTCAATATAGGCTTACTGCACTTACCACAATTGGGCGCAGCACTAAGCCGTGCAGCGGGTACGCGATTGGTCGCTTGGCAATGTGGGCAGACGACATGATACGCTTGTTGGTCTTCACTCATATTGTGACTCCTATGCTGATCGTATATTTTATGAAAAAAGCCAACAGCACTTTGCACTATTGGCTTTTTTATTACTTTATCATCAAATAGCTTGAAGTTTATAGAGGTTAAAGCTTACAAGTATTAGTGCCAAGCATTTTATATAGCGGACAAAAACGGAACAAACCGGTTAACAGCGGCACCAAACCGACAACACCCCACCAGCTTTGATAATAAACACCCACTGCAATAATAATGATACCGGCAATAACACGGAGCATTCTATCGGTACTACCAATATTAATATTCATGATTGATTCCTTAATAGAGAAAATAACAATAATATTGATAAATAAACTATCAACAAGCCAATTATTTTTCATAAAGAACTGGCATTATAATGGATGGCTTTCGTGCAAAACTTTCAATTTAATATTGGCATTTATTTAATCAATAAATATTATCCTAATACGTTGATAGGTACTTTTAGATAACGCGTACCATTGTCCTCAGGCTTCGGGAAGTGGCCAGCATCAATATTGACTTGTACTGCTGGAATAATCAGCCGTGGCATCTCAAGGTTGGCATCGCGGCGCTCACGCATCTCAACGAATTCTGCTTCATTAATACCGTCTTTTACATGGATATTGCCTAATTTTTGCGCGGCAACAGTAGTGGTTGGACAATGCTTACGCCCCTTACTTGGATAATCATGGCACAGATACATGACCGTATCCTCAGGTAGGGCCAGCAGCTTTTTGATCGACTGATACAGGTTTTTGGCATCGCCACCTGGGAAGTCGCAGCGCGCTGTGCCCACATCTGGAGCAAACAAGGTATCACCGACAAACACCACTGTTTTTTCATCGTCAGTGGCAATATACGCCATATCAGCACGCGTATGACCGGGAACATACATCGCAGTGATAGTGATGCCACCAAGCGCTAAGGTTTCGCCGTCATCTGTCAAAATGTCAAATTGACTGGCATCGGTACGAAAGCTGCTATCAAAGTTAAAAATTTGCTTAAATATTTTTTGTACTTCAGTGATATGTTGACCAATTACCAATTGTCCGCCGAGTGCCTCTTTTACGTGTATAGCACCTGATATATGGTCGGCATGGGCATGGGTTTCTATAATATAAACCAGCTCCCAACCATGATCATTGACAAACGCGATGACTTCGTCGACGCTAGTAGTGGCAGTACGCCCTGACTTTGCATCGAAATCCAGTACTGGATCGATAATGGCACATACTTGCTGCTGAACGTCTGCGAGTACGTGAGTATAAGTTTCTGTGTCGCTATGTAAGAAAGAATGAACTTGCATGGCTACCTCTTTACTTTTATATGAATGTTTTAATTTTCGCTGAATTCTTACGTATAATAGATAGGTATTTGTAGTATATGAATAGACGTATTTGCTATTTATTAAGACCAATATAGCAACTATCAAACAATTTAACAATTTATATAATGTAAATAACGATAACTTGCTGTCACTTGCGCTATCATTGATAATTAACTGTCTATAACCAGATCTTATCTATAAACTCTGCACTTTCTATTTATATTTTATATAAGGAGCTCGCTCTGACTACTTCTACTTTAGCATCGAGCACAGCTGCTACCAACACTAGCGACAATATGTCCACCAGCGTAGTAGGCTTTGCCCCCAATGACCTTGCTAAAAAAATGCAACAAGCCTCACTGCAAGCCAGCCAACTATTAAAGTCTTTATCGCACCCTGATCGCTTATTACTCTTATGTCAGCTGACTCAAGGGGAATACTGCGTCAGTGAGCTTGAGCACTTGGTCGGTGTTGGTCAGCCAAGCCTATCGCAGCAGCTGGGTATCCTACGTAAGGATGAGCTGGTCTCGACACGCCGCGACGGCAAACAAATCTATTATAGTATCGCCAGTGATGATGCTTTAGCCGTCTTACAACTGCTGTACCAGCGCTTCTGTAATCAGACCGACGCATAACTTGTTAGCTTAATGGTTACTGTTAATTAACTTTCTTTATTGTGATGATGTATTGTTATGCCTTCTATCGCCGCTCGTCTGATTCCTGCTTGGTTGCGCCACTACCGGATGTCGGCTCTACCGGCTGACATCATCGCAGGACTGGTGGTGGGCGTGCTTGTTATTCCACAAAGCCTAGGCTACGCAGTATTAGCAGGGCTGCCACCGGTTTATGGCTTATATGCGGCGATTGTGCCAGTCGCCGTTTATGCGTGGCTAGGCTCTAGTAATGTACAAGCAGTTGGACCAGCCGCCGTTACTGCTATCATGACCGCCAGTGCTTTGCACCCTTATGCCGATAAAGGCGCTGAACAGTATGTACTGATGGCAGGTCTTTTAGCTTTGATGTTGGGCGCTATTTTGTGGCTTGCAGGACAGCTTAAACTGGGCTGGATTATGCAGTTCATCAGTCGCGGCGTATCGGCTGGCTTTATCAGCGGTGCAGCAGTGCTCATTTTTATTAGTCAGCTTAAGTATTTGACCGGTATACCTATCGCTGGAAACGGCTTAATCGGTTATTTATCTAGTATGCAGATGTATGCCAGTCAGTTGCATCCATTGACGTTAGTCATCGGGATGATTGCCTTCACGCTTATGGTTATGAACCGCTACGGTAGCAAGTGGGTATGGAAATCTTGGTTATCCTCCTCTTATGCTAAATGGGCAGAGCGCCTATTTCCACTTATTCTGCTCGGTATCGCTATTGTTCTTAGTATGGGCTTGCATTGGACCACCAATGGCGTGGCAACCATCGGTAGTATTCCGCAAGGACTACCAACTTTTACCCTTCCTTATGTGCCAGACTTCCCTGAAGTCCTCAACTTGTTGCCGACAGCAGGACTGATGGCGCTGATTGCTTTTGTATCAAGTAGCTCAGTCGCCAGCACTTATGCGCGTCTGCGCGGCGAGACATTCGATGCCAATCGTGAACTGACCGGACTAGGGCTTGCTAACATTACCGGCGGCTTCTTTCAAAGCTTTCCCATAGCTGGTGGCTTTTCGCGTACCGCTATCAATGTCGATTCAGGGGCAAAAACGCCACTGGCGAGTTTAGTAACCGTGCTGGTAATGATTGCCGCTTTGATAGCATTTGGCAATCTACTTGCCCCACTACCCTACGCTATTTTGGGTGCGACCATCATGGCTGCTATCATCGGCCTCATTGATATAGCAACCTTGAAATCTGCATGGCAACGTGACCGCTTAGATGCCGCCAGCTTTATGGCAGCGTTTGCGGGTGTGCTGATATTTGGGCTAAATACAGGATTGATTATTGGTTTAATGGTGTCCTTTGCCAGCTTAATTTGGCAATCGAGCCAACCGCACGTCGCCATTGTCGGTCAGCTGGCAGGTACGGGGCATTTTCGTAATATCAATCGTCATGATGTGGTGACTTTTCATAATTTATTGATGCTACGTATTGATGAGAGCTTATTTTTTGGTAATAGTGAATCAGTACATCGCCGTGTGATACAAGCTACCCAGCAGTATCCAAAAGCTCATGAGATTATTCTTATCATGTCAGCGGTCAATCACATTGATTTTACCGGACAAGAGATGCTCATTAGCCTAAATCAAGAGCTTTTAAACCAAAATAAGCATTTAAGTTTTAGCTTTATCAAAGGGCCCGTGATGGATATTATTGGGCATACTCCCGTCATTACCAAGCTATCAGGGCAGGTTTACCTAAGTACCATGGATGCGGTAAATGCATTAAAAGACGTTTAACAACGCCGCGACCTCTATATTATTAAGTTAATAATAATTATTGTCTGTGACAACCTATAGATGTGATAAAAGCTGTGTTATGCTAAATTATTATAGTGTTTAAAAACTACAGCCTTTAGGTATTATAGCCTTTAGAAAATACACTTATCTATAACGCTCTATTTCCTAGTGCCTTTCCATATATGTGACCGAACTTACTTATGACCGATGACTTAACCATTTATAAGCAAATTTATCCAAGCCAATGTATCAAGATTGCAGAGCTTGGCTACTGTTCTGTGCTCAATATTCGCCCTGATGCTGAAACAGAAACGCAGCCAAATAGCTGTGACTTAGCGCGTGCTACTGCAAAAGCCAACTTGACCTATCATCATCTACCATTTGATGATGAACGCCTGAGTATGGCAACTGTCGAGCAGTTTGCTGCCTTTTACCGTTCAATGCCTAAACCAATCCTTATGTTTTGTGGGACGGGTGCGCGCGCCAAGCTGCTTTATCAAAGTGCATTGATGCAAGGGCTGCTATAAAACTGGCTATAAAAAATACGCTAGCGTTTACATACCTCATCTTTAGAAAACTATTTATTAAGCTTAGGCTGAGACTCTGTATTTTCATGCCAAACAACTCATATCTACTATAAAAAACAAAAGGAGCTCTTATGAGCCATCAAGTTAGCATTACCGGACAAATCACCCCTGACCAAGTACCAATGATCGCTGAAAATGGTTTTAAAACCATCATTAATAACCGTCCAGATGGTGAAGAGCCCAATCAGCCGACCAGTGCTGATATTGCTGCTGCTGCTGAAAAGGCAGGTCTTGCCTATAAAGAAGTGTCCTTTGCTGGCAGTGATCTTAATCAAAATCACGTCGAAGAATTTGCTGACTTTTTTAATCAAGCCGAGCAGCCAATGCTAATATTTTGCCGTACCGGTAATCGCTCAACAGGTATTTATGAAGCAGCAAAGCGCATGGATTTGTTAGATGACTAAGGTGTCAAATAAAGATGTCAAATAAAGATGTCAAATAAAGACGTTAAATAATCGCCTCATTAAATTACTAATGATTTAAGCTATTAAACTGATGAGCCCATATCGATATATGGGCTTTTATAGTATTTGAGGCTATAGTGTTTGAAACTACAATACCTAAGATCATGGTGTTTAAGACTATTTTTAAATATTGCTAAAAAATATACCGCCACAAGGAATGTGGGTTATTAAAAAAGTCATTCAAATATGACCTTTAATTTTACAAGGAATGTTTCATGAGTAATAACGTATTAGCTCTATTGCCTTTAGCACTTGCCTACATTATGTTTACCTTAGGTACAGGGCTGAAACCTAAAGACTTTAAGGTTATCGCTAAACACCCCAAAGCGTTTATCGTCGGCTTAGTAAACCAAGTTATTTTTGTACCTTTGGTTGCTTTAGCAGTCGTCCTAGTAATGTCACCACCACCCACTATCGCCTTTGGTATCATGCTGATCAGTTTTTGCCCAGGAGGCGTGACCAGCAACATGCTCACTTACTATGCTAAAGGCAATGTGGCGCTGTCCGTCGCGCTCACTGGCGTGGTAAGTCTATTGTCAGTAGTGACTTTGCCCATATTAATCACGCTGGCTTTTAATCACTTTATGCAAGATCAGGCAGGCTCTATCAGCGCCGTAAAAATTGGCTTAGTGATGTTTTTATTGACTACCTTACCTGTGACCCTTGGCATGCTCGCCCGCTATAAATTCACCGACTTTATGGTACGTAGAAGTGGCATCTTGAATGGCTTAGCTAGCGTCTTTTTTGTCTTGATTGTTTTTGCTGCGATTGCCTCTAATTGGCAATTACTACAAGAGCAATTGGCATCTATTGGATTTGAGCTTGTCTTTATCATTGTGACCTTATTTGCGTTAAGTATTTTGACTTCTAAAGCCATGAAGCTAAGCTGGTTCGATACCAAAACGATATCTATAGAAACCAGTATTCAAAACAGTACGACTGCGATTACCTTAGCACCTATCATCATGGGTGTCAGTACTCTGCCAGCCATCGCCCTACCCGCTGCCGTATATGGCGTACTAATGTATGTGGTTGCGCTACCGGTTATTTTTCTTATTAGAAATAAGAATTAATAATAACTATTATTAGTTAAATTTAAAGACCATAAAGTGCCAGTGATATGATTTTTTCGTAGTCTCTGTCAGGCCTGCGAACAACAAGCTAGAAAAATTTATAGCAGTAGCACCTTGTGATGAATGTATCTTTTAATAAAAATATATTTACGCTAAAAAACACTCGCTCAGAACTTATATTAGTGTTTTTGAAAATTACTAAACTATCGACTGGTTAATTCCTAATATTGAGGACATAATAAAATTCTACTTATACAGCTTAATAGGATTTTTTTATGCAAAAACCGCTACTCATCATCGGCAATAAAAACTATTCATCGTGGTCATTACGAGCTTGGTTATTACTCAAAGCCTTCAATATTAACTTTAATGAGCAACTGATTGAGCTGTTTCATCCATCAGCGACACAAACACTTGATGAGTATTCTCCAACAGCCAAAGTACCCGTTTTGACTTATGGTGAAAATGATGACAAGGTTACGGTATGGGATACTTTAGCAATTGCCATTCACGTCAATGATTACCTGACAGACTTAGATATTTGGACAGGGTTAAGTAAGTCTGATACTAAAAGCAATATTAGCAACAGAAAAAACAGCGCCTATTGTCAAAGCATCGTTGCTGAGATGCACTCAGGGCTAACGGGTATTCGTAATGATATGCCGATGAATATTAGAGCTACCGCAAAGATACAACCAAGTGCTGCATGTTTAAACGATATCACTCGCATTGAGCATATTTTTGCAGAGTGCTTAAAAAATCGCTCAAAAGACAGCTATCTGTTTGGTCCATTCACTGCTGCCGATGCTTTTTTCGCGCCAGTAGTACTACGCTTGCAGACTTATGCTGATGCTTCTAGCATAGTATTAACGCCAACGACTAAACAGTATTGTCAGACCATGTTAAATAACTTGCACTTACAGGCGTGGATAGCAGCGGCTCTAAAAGAGACACGCGTTATCAAAGAAGATGAAGCAGGTGAAATACTTTCGGTAGCTGGTATATTGGCAGATTAAAATTGAATCATTGATAACGAGCCTAGTAATTATCTTTTAATGGATAATCATTAGGTTCTATATAGCCTTTGTCTTTTTGATAGTTGATGTAATAGATACTGTTTTTATAGGTTTTACCCTGATTATATCCATTGATAGTTAGTCTTAAAGGGTAAAATCCATTGATTGTTTTGCTGGTATCGATTTCTAAGTCGGCAATCCTATCATTACAAAGACGCTGCCCCTGACCACCACAACTGTCTGACCCATCGCTATCAAAACCTGCGCCAATCCAGTTTTCCATAATACCGCGACCTTTCGGCGTCAATATAACAAAGCTTGTACTTGTATAACCTTGATGCGTGTCACTATGTTCATTCATAAAGCCCCACGTATTTGGTGCAAACTGTTCTAAATCCCAACCACCTAAACCTAGACCATAACTTCCTGCATTCATAGTAGGATTGGCCGATTCAACTTGCCAACCCTTATCATTATCATTAGGCTTTAGGACAAACATACCGACTAAGCCACTATGTGCATGACCGCGTAAAACTTCTTCACCATTCTCATCGAAGCTCTCATCACCTGTAATCAATATATATAAGCGCTTCCCCTTATTCGTCTCTATGACTTTCTGCCTATCAATATCGATACAATAGCCCGTCATATATGGCTCATTGGTTAAACCATTGACTGAACCAGAAGGGGCAATCGTACCATGACACTGTAATGCTTCATTATAAAGCGGATAATACGGCTTAAGGATATCCATCACGCTATTAGCAGCAGAGGCTGTACCGCATATCGATGTGACTGTAATAACGAACGCTAACCTACTTAAGCTGAATAATACTAAATTAGATTTGAACATCTTAAATATATCCTTTAAAGCTCGCAAAATTATTATCGTTCATTTTTTATAAAGCTTAAATATAGTTATGAACGTAAATCAAAAGCTGACATCTTTCATTGGATAATCATTAGGTACTTGATAACCTAATCGGGGCTGGTATTTAATAAGGTAGACTTTGTTTTTATATACCTTATCATCCTCAAAACCGTTTATCGTAATCTTCAATGGATAAAAACCATTGATTATCGTATTCTTATTCACACCTAGTTTAGCTTTTAAAAGTGTGCAGGTACTGACATCAGGATTGCTACAACCTCCAGCTGACCCAGACCCTGCATTAGAATGTTCATACTTGGCTTCTATCCAGCTTTTTGTAATATTACCCTTATCTGGTGTAAGTAAAATAAAAGCTGACCCTGAATAAACCCAATGTGAGTCACTATGAATATTAATAAATCCCCACTTATCAGGGGCAACTTGTATCAGCTTCCAGTCTTTTAGACCTTTACCAAAGCTACCTGCATTCATCGCTGGATTGGCGTACTCCACTTCCCAGCCGGAACCTTGTGGCTTTAAAACAAACATGCCTACTAAACCATTAAATACGTGTGCCCCATATGCTTCGCTACCGTCTTCATTAAAACCTATGTCACCAATTACCGATATATATAACCTTGTACCTTGTTTGGTTTCTACCTTCAATTGTCTATCAACTTCAATACAGTAACCGTTTTGATAAAGTGTTCCTTCACCATCTGACGAACCGTTATTAGCCATAATACCTTGACACTGCTTAGCCTTATTATAGATAGGATAATATTTATCCAAAATTTCATCGACAGTTTCTCCGGCATAAGTATTAGTTACACTGAATATTAAAGATATAAAAACTAAGCATTTAACCCAAGTGTTATTTTTAATAGCTATATATTTGTTTTTCACTCTTAAGTTTCTCATAAAAATATTAACAAACATAAGTTAATCTATAAAAATTTACAAGTAGTAAATCATCAGCCACAAAAAAAGCCACCTCAAAAAAGGTGGCTTCTTAAACTAAATTTAGTACGAAACAACTTACTGCATTACTAAATATTCAAACGCTGATAATGCCGCTTTACTACCTTCACCCATCGCAATATTAATCTGCTTAAAGGGTACGGTCGTGACGTCACCACAAGCAAAAATACCTTTGCGATCCGTGCGGCAGCGCTCATCAATCTCAATCTCGCCAAAGCGGTTTAAATCGACAAAGCCTTTGACAAATTCAGTGTTTGGCACCAAGCCAATTTGGACAAAAACAGCCGAAACATCAAGCTCTTTATTCTCACTGCTATTGCGATCTTGATAAACGATAGAAGTCACTTTACCATCAGTCGCTTTAATCTCTTGAGTGGCTGCACTAGTGATGATATCAATATTTGCCTTTTCTTTGGCTTTATTAATCAATACTTGATCGGCTTTTAGCTCATCAGCAAACTCGAATACCGTCACATGCTTCACGATACCGGCTAAATCAATCGCCGCTTCTATACCTGAGTTACCGCCACCGATCACCGAGATGTCTTTTCCTTTAAAGAACGGACCATCACAGTGAGCACAGAACGCCACGCCTTTACCAATGTTTTCTTCTTCACCAGGGACACCAAGCTTACGCCACTGAGCACCAGTCGCTAAGATAATGCTGCGCGTCTCAAATGTCTCACCAGTATTTAGATGAATGCTGTAATTTTCATCAGCAGTCTCACCAATCTCTTTGACACTGACGTGCTCTTTAAGCGTGATATTATATTCACGCAAATGCTTTTCAAAGTTTGCAGATAGCTCGCCACCTGTCGTTAAAGGCACAGAAATTAAGTTTTCGATATCTTGGGTATCTTTTACCTGACCACCAATACGGTCAGCAACCATGGTCACTTTTAAACCTTTACGCGCAGTATAAATAGCAGCCGCAATACCTGCAGGACCAGCGCCAATAATCGTCACATCTTGCTGCTCTAACTGCTCAGCGTCATCGTCAGCTTCTGCTAACAAATCAGGGAACTGCTCTTGCAACTTCTCAATCAATTTAGCCGTGTCAATCAGACCATTAGCAAACGGCTTACCGTTTAAAAATACTGCTGGTACGCCTTGGATGTTATTGGCTTCTACTTGCTCTTGGAACAATGCGCCATCGATCATCTCATTGCTGATGTCATCATTTAGTAGCGCGAATTGGTTCAGCGCTTGTACGACTTCTGGGCAGCTGTGGCAAGACAACGACACGTAAGTTTGGAACTGTAGCGGTTTATTAAAACGCTTGATGAGTTTTTGAATACCGTCATCTAGTTTCAGCGTGTGACCGCCCGCTTGCAAGATTGCCAATATGAGCGATGTAAATTCATGACCGCCCGGGATACCACTAAAGACGATACCAGTGTCGGTCAATCCGCCATCAATATGACTGCGAACCGCAAAGCTGATTGGACTTGGTAAGCTGTCATCGGTTACTGTACTATCAAAATTTATTTTATCTGTCGTACCTGCAATTTTAGTCAAAAAATCAATCAACTCAGCACGCTTGCTATGTTCACCACTACCCAATACAAAGGTAATTGGGCGGGTCATATTTTCACTATAACTTTTGACTGCGTCTAATAAGCTTTTATCTATCATGTTTGTTCCCCATTATTATTGAATATGTAACGTCAGCAACTGTGCTGCATGTTTAAATTTGAGAGAGTCACGTGCCAATAATATTATTAATCGTGCGGCTTATGCCCTTTGATACGTCTATTATCAAAGGTTTGGCCGTTCTGGGCAAGCTGAAAAACTCAAACTTTAAGTTTTATAAAACAAATCATAAAACATTATTTATATTTAATTTTAAAACTACTGGTAAATAATAATCAATGATAGTCATAGTATCTAGGAATTTTTTTAGCTACAATCGAATGACGCCAATAGGAAAAAATCCTATTAGTCTTATGGCAGATTCGCTTTTAAGCGTGTTCATTAAAAGTCATATCTGCTTGTGTTAAGTTTTATCGCTATTGAGTCAAATAGCGATAAAACTTAATAAAATCTAGGTCTCAAAATCATAGAAATTCATCACAGCAATCTTAACTAAAATGCGCGAATACTCATTGCAAGCTTGCGCTTCATAACAAGGATGACAACATGAGAAAGACTGATACATGGCAAGATAACAAAGAAATTATTGCTGAGCTTAAGCAGAAAGACAGCCACTTTGCGACTATTTTTGATGAACATACTCAGCTGGATCAACACATCAATCAGCTTGAGAAAGATGTCATTACGCACGCCAGTCGCGACGAAGAAATCGAGCAAATGAAGCGGCGAAAATTGCATTTAAAAGATGAGATTTATAAAATAATTGATAAAAACAAATTACAATCTCATGCTTAAATATTTAACGTTGTAAATGTATACGTATAATAAAAACTCATACATATAAAAAGACCCCATTAGCATAAGTTAATGGGGTCTTTTGTTGAAGCTTGATTTAGTACCACTAATCAGCAACTACTGCTTTTAATAGTACTAAAATCTTAATCTAATCAATAATTGCTTAGATCTTACCTACTAGATCAAGACTTGGTTTTAGCGTTTCTTGACCGGCTTCCCAAGCTGCTGGGCAAACTTCGCCGTCGTTTTCACGAACGTATTGTGCTGCTTTCACTTTACGTAACATGTCTTTTGCACTACGGCCGATACCGCCAGCATGAATCTCAGCAACTTGAATCAAGCCGTCTGGATCTACTAGGAATGTACCGCGCTCAGCAAGACCAGCTTCTTCAATCATGACGTTAAAGCCACGAGTGATGCGACCAGTAGGATCGCCAATCATTGGGTAAGTAACTTTACCAATTGCTTCTGAAGAATCATGCCATGCTTTATGGGTGAAATGCGTGTCAGTTGATACTGAGTACACTTCTACGCCTAAACCTTTTAGCTCGTCATAATGAGCGGCCATGTCTTCAAGTTCAGTTGGGCAAACAAAGGTAAAATCAGCTGGGTAGAATAGGAAAATCGCCCAGTTGCCTTTTACGTCTTCTGAAGTGATGGTTTTAAATTCACCATTTACATATGCATCAGCTGAAAATTCTGGGATTTCTTGATTGATAATAGACGCCATGAGTGGCTCCTTTTTTGATTGATTGATGTTAAGTTAATTGAAATTTATTTATATGATTGTTTCAGTTAAGCCTTTAATTCTCTGGGCTACCTGACAAACTATACGCGAATTCTATGGTTAATCCAGTTAAAAGTTTTTAATGTGATGTTTTGTTTTATTAAACTTGTTAAACTATTCTCTCTGCTTTTTATCATCAGTGCACTATGCGTAAGTAGCTATATCTCATTGGATAAATGCACAAAATAAATAAGCACAACCAATTGCCTTAAACAGCTATTAATAGAGAGGTTTTATGATTACCTTACGTCAACTTGAGTTTGCCTTAGCCGTTGCTAAACATCGTCATTTTAAACGCGCAGCGGAAGACTGTAATATCTCACAGTCTGCACTAAGTCTTGGTATCGCAGAGTTAGAAAAGCAACTGGATACCCAGATTTTCGAACGTAATAATAAGCAGGTATTGATTACGCCTATCGGTGAAGATATTTTAATTCGGGCGCAACGGGTATTTTCGGAAGTCAATGATTTGACCACGCGCGCGCATAGCCATCAGTCGCCGCTCGCTTACCCCATGACCGTTGGTATTATTCCAACGATTGCCCCTTATTTACTCCCTAAAGTGTTGCCTGCACTACGAGCGCACTATCCAGAATTCCGTATGACCATCGTCGAGCAACAAACCGAGCGCTTGCTTGAACAAGTGCGTTATGGTCATATTGATACGGCCATTATTGCGCTACCTTATGCGGTAGATGGCTTGCATAGCTTTGAGTTTTGGGCGGAAGATTTCTTTGCCGTATTCCCTAAAGACGATGTCCATGCCAAACTTAAAACCATCAATGCCGATGAGCTAGCCACTGCCAATCTCATGTTACTTGGCGAAGGACACTGCCTGACTGATCAGACGCTATCCGTCTGTCACTTTGACCGTGCACAGATGAAATCCAGCTTTTCTGATGCCAGCTTAAATACCTTAATCCAAATGGCACTTGCTAATATGGGCACGACCTTGGTGCCGGAAATGGCGCTCGACCAATTGCATTTACAAAACCAAAACGCGGTCGCGGTGCCACTGGCAGAAAAAGGCCCGCATCGTCATATTGCCTTTGTCACTCGTCTGAATTATGCCCGCGTTGATGATGTCAATTTACTTGGTAAGCTATTTAAGCAAGCGTTTGAAGATGCCGCTGATAAAAACTGATGTGGCATTGATTAACGTGGCATTGAGTAGTATTGAGTACTATCGAAAGGCATGATAAATGACAGTTATTCATAAAAATATAGGTTAAATATGGACGAGCTTTCGCAAATAAATGCTGAGCTAGGCAATCGTTTTACGACGCATTTATCTGCTCTTACTCTTAATAGTAATATTACGCCAGCAGAAGTAAAAGTGCTCTGGCAGGATATCACGATTCGTTATAACGAGTCGCAGCGTGCTTACCATACTCTAAAGCATATCCAGCAATTATTTGGGCAGTTCGAGCAGATCAAAAACGCTCTTCACGAGCCACATATTATCGCCTTGGCACTCTATTATCATGACGTAATATATGAGCCAACGCGCTCAGATAACGAATTAAAAAGTACAGAATATGCGCTAGCAGCATTAAGATGCTATCTGAGTGACGAGCAATGCCAACATATCTACGCGCTTATTATGATGACTGCCACTCATCAGCTTAATGAGTTAGCAGGTGAGGATAAAAACAGCGATGCGGCTTATTTATTAGATATGGACTTAAGTATCTTAGGTGCGCCTTGGTCTGATTATGATCAGTACGCGCAAGCCGTCCGTCAAGAATATGCACATGTATCAAAAGCAGATTACCGCGTTGGGCGCATTGCCGTATTGGAGAAACTATTAACGCATCCAACACTTTATCTGACAGAGTATTATCACGCGCGATTAGAACAGCAAGCTCAAGACAATATTAAGCATGAGATTACTGTTTTACGTGCATCTTAATAAACAACTCACTGCCTTGACGTGCTGGGTGTGAGTTATAACAAGGTTCCATGATTTCAATGTCAAAATGAGTCGCAAAACGCTGCTGATATTCCTCTTTTGTACCGCCAAATGGTGGTTCCTGTCGCCCAAAATCCTTATCAAATAGCAAACCAACCAGCTTACCTTTAGCTTTAAGCAACGTTGCCATGTGCTGGATGTACTCATCTCGGCGCGCAGGATTTATCGCACAAAAAAACGTCTGCTCAAGTACCCAATCAAATTGATATTGCTCAGGCGATAAATTAAAAAAATCCGAGCAGATTAACTGTTCAGCTGGAAAATCAGGATAACGCTCAGCAAAAGCTTGAATCGGCGCAGGGGCAAAGTCAACCAAGGTAACATTGGTAAATCCTTGCTCATGCAAGTATCCAACTTCATAAGCATTACCTGCACCCGGCACTAAAATGGCCTGATCTTTAGCCGATTCAGGTAGCTGGTCGATATAAGCCTTTAGCGGCGGTGATACCTGACCCATATCCCAGCCAATACTGTCTTGCTCATAACGCTGCTGCCAAAATTCTGCTTGATTAACGTTTTCCATATGACATCCCTGTATATATGATAGATAATACGTTTATTTAAACGACATGATTTGTATCGTTATTACTCATCATAGCAGTCTTAATGCGATTATGGATATTATTTAGCTGAAGCCTTTAATCTAATTGACCGGTTTTACCGGCCAGCATATTATGCCAATGCTGATAATCGGGCATCGCTGTTGCAACTGTTTGCCAGAACGCAGCGCTATGATTGGCATGATGTAAATGGCACAGCTCATGGACAATGACATATTCGGTACATTCAATAGGATAAGCAGGCAGATAAACAGATAGCCAAATTCGGCGCGCACGGGTATTACAACTGCCCCAGCGCGTATGCATTTTTTTTAGGCGTATCTCATTGGCTGTCGCACCGACAATTGGTTGCCATTTATCAAATAATGAAGGCATTACTTCGGAGAGCTGTTGCCGATAATAAGCAATTTTTTCATCGTGGCTTAAAGTGAACGGCTGCGCTATACCCCACAATAAAAGTGGGCTATCAGCAATTGAAGATTCGGACGAGGTACTTTGTTTACGCTTATATTGTTCTAAAACTTGCGCATGGTTTTCTATTGCCCATGGCACCCGCTTAGCAACAGACTGTGCCGTTTGCATCGGGCTGATAAACTTGGGGACAGACACCAGCAATGTGTGTGGCTTTAAGCGAAAATTAATATTCTTGACGCGCTTTTTGGTCACCTGTAATTCAATACCTGCTTCTAACAAACGTTGAATAGCACTCTCTAATAAAGACATACTATGTTCAGGTGGTAAGCTCATGCTCAAAGCGCTTGTAAGTGGTTATCAAAGGACATCATATGTCGTTTACTATCTTTACTGATACTTTCAACTTTATTTATAACAGTCGATGCTACTGTTGCCAAATAGTCGACGTGCAATTTGGTTAGTTGACCTTGCCCATCGCTAACGATAAAACCTGATTCCTTACACTTATCCTCGCCCTTAACATCATTGTTAATATCGCTGCCTACATTATTAGGTAGCACTGAATTAGCTAGCACTGATGCGCCTGCACAATCTGGCAGACTGACATCATTAATCAGCGTACGGCTATTTAGGTCGAAAATTGCCGCACAACCGCCAATCGGTGTGGTTACACATAATAGGTTACGCTCACTATCAACCGCTACACTGGCGATATATTGATGAAAGCGTTGCCACTGGTTATCGGGCATCGTCAAAGGTTTAAAACTTGTATCGCCACGTTTATGGGTAAGCACTAATGGCACATTGATATGTTTTTCACCTTGAAACTGAATGCCAATCATCACTGTGCCATCATTATGCATGGCTAAATGGCGCACGCTCATCTGATTATGCTCTGGAGTAATTTGTTCTAATAACTTACCTTCATGACGATTTAGGTAAACCAATGATGGAAGCATAATGTCAAGATTCAGCTCTTCGCGTGAGGCTTGCTCGGTCTTGATACCACCGTTAGCAATAACTAAGGTCTCATCATCCGGATGCATTATCAGCTCATGCGGACCGATGCCGTGCGAGTCAAATTCTGCTACTTTTTGATAACTATCATGAGCATTATAAACACCGATCTTACCGTCTAAACTTTGCGTATCATTCTCGGTCACATATAACGTTGAGCCATCCAAGCTATAGCAAGCATGACCATAAAAATGGCGCTGGTCTGATGCTTTGATAGCAAACTTTACTTGTCCTGTTGCGGTGTCGAGCACCCAGAATTTCTCACTTGGACGACGACCCATCACTACAACGTCACGATTTTGACAGCTTTGACGACTATCAAGACTATTATCTTGGTCGTTCAAGATGGGCTGAACGACAATATCATGGACACGTTCAGGCATGGTGGTCTGCCAAACTATTTCTCTGTCCGCATCGATACCAACTACCCCAAAGTCGTTTTCATCATTACTGTCGTCATTTATCAATGAGGTATTTTTTGGCATAGCAGCGACACCACTGACCCAACAAACTGGTCGCGCCAGCATGGTTGTGGTATGCATTGCGCTAAAATCGGTTGTACCAAGACTATTATTACTAGTATGCTCATCGTTAATGGGTAGACGATAAGCCTGTTGCCACGCACAAGCCGCTTGCTGACAGGCGGAGCTAAAACGCATTAGCGGCGGCTTCGATATTGACGGCAATAAGTGCAACTGCGAACAGATACCAGTCAGATAATCTTGCCAGCTCGAATCAGGCTGACGCTGCTTGCGATAGCGATGATGAATGCTAAGCAGCGCTGCTGTACCCATTACCGTACCAAATGCTGTCAGTGCTGACGTTATCAGTAACTCATGGTTTGATAACTTGTCTGCTTGCTGCGCTTTTAGTTCATTCGATTGACAAGTATCTTCAGTAATGGACATTACTGTCTTAGTTTCGATAGTAGGCATTATTTAATCGCCATCGGTACTATTAAAGCCGACACGGATACCAAGTGTCGGAATCAATTGGCGTTTAATCACACGAGTAATGGTCGTAAGATTGTCATACAATTCTTGCTGCGTGGTTTTATCGGCAGTGGCTAGATCTTCTGGCATTTGTGCCAATAATGTCGTGGTATCAGCAAGTGCGGTCGATAGATTATCAGCTACTGCATTTTCATCATTACTACCCAAAATGGCAGTAAGCACCGGATCGGTCATGGTTTTATTCAATATCGCCAATTTAGCATTGATAATCGCGCGACTTTGCCCTGCGGTCGCAGCTGGTAAATGACCCTTAGCTTTACCTGTTAGACCTAGCGGCTGATCGATGGCGTTAGATTTCATGGTCTCAACCAATGATAGCAAAGAGTTAAACCATTGGTTCAACCCTTGGTCGCTTTCCGCCGTTTTATCAATTGCTAATAAATCGGTTGAGTTTTGCTGCCAGTTTTTCTCAATATCTTTGAGGCGTGTGCTCAATGCGCTGCTCGCACTCATCACATACGCGCACTGACCAGCGTCCAAGCTGTCATTAGCATATAACGCTTCTTCTAATCCTGGTACACCTTGGACAATGGCGCTTTCGTTAGCGAGCTGCTCAGCGGTCAGTTTGGGGTTGGCAGTAATCAGATCTGCAACGCCACTATGTACCAGACCGCGTTCATCAGGATAGTAATTAATATATAGATTGCTCATACTGGCAGTCGCAGGACCAAAATTGACCATCTCAGCACTCGCCCAAGCTTGCGCTAATACCAGCCATTGGTCACGCAGCGCTTGCAATTCATCACCGCTTACTGGCACTTGCTGGCAATGCTTCTGTGCCAAATCATGCAACAAATCGCTTTGTTTAGCCGCATCAGCATATGCTGGAATAACAATGTCATTAGCCACATGGGTTAAGTAAGTTTTTTCAGTATCAGCGCTGATATCTACCGCGATAATTTTTTTCTCACTATTGTTATCACTGCTGGCTGTATTTTCACTGGTTTTAGGTTCAGCGCTATCTTGCGCCACCTTTTGGCTGTCAGATTCTGGTGCTTTATTGTCATCAGCCGGTTTAACGCAGCTGATAAGTATTCCGGCACTTAATGCCGATAGCACCATTGCTAAAGCAGGGTTTATTCTCATAGGTTTCTCGGTAACATTATGAATAATTATTTAAATCGTCATATCTAAATTGGAAGATAATGTCGTTAACAGTCGTTTATTTGCTCGTTCAAAATTCATAATGATTTTATAGTGATTGTAAAAAAGCGTTCAATTCAGCACGCCCTTGTTTATCGAGCTTTAGCACTTTTTGCTGTTGTTTTTTAGCTTCTCCGCCATGCCATAATACCGCTTCCATCAGTGTACGGGCGCGGCCATCATGTAAAAATGTCGCTTGTGGATCAACAGTTTGGGCAAGACCAATACCCCATAATGCCGGTGTACGCCATTCATAAGAGTTGGCTAAAAACTCAACCTGTAAGTTTTTGGGCGGTAGCTTGCCAGCGATTGTACGATCCGCAAGATCATCACCCATATCATGTAACAGCAAATCTGTATAAGGATAAATCACTTGTCCATGCTGCTCAATATGATCATCGTCGGTTTTTGGCAACTGATATCTTGGCGTATGGCAGCTTTGACAGCCCATATCATAAAAGTGCTTTTTGCCAGCTAATACCAGCTTGTCATCCGCATTACGGCGATGCGGCACCGCTAAATTACGTGTATAAAACTCTACAAATTTTGCTACTTCATCATTAACTTCAACCGGTTGCTTACCATTACCTTGCTCATCAGCGCCAGTTGCGGCATTCATACAAGCGGTTTGCGTCGGCATACACGACTCTGTAGGGCGAATATTTGAGGTTAATCCCATGTCTTCATTAAAGGCACTTTGGTTTTGAGTAAGCAGCTTGGTTTGACCGGCTTTCCAGCCAAAGCGACCTAATGCAACTTTACCCGTTTGCGGATCCATTACCAAATTGAATTTACCTTTAATATCACTATCAACATCATTTGCCTTGATAGCCTGCTTTTTAATATCAGTGTCTGGGATTTGCTCAAGTAGCCCAAGCCCAATCATAGGTAAGGCGATACGCGGCGATACCATGAGTTCACCATCAAATGGACCATAACCTGGATTGGTTAAGTTAAAGATCGGTGCGCGTAATGTTTCGACATATCCATCAGCAAAAGTGACCGGCTTATCGGTCCATTGGACGGCAATTCTTGCTTCTGCTGGAACGCCTTGAATACCGCGATCTTGCAATTGACCGCCATACATAGGATGGACGACTTTTTCGATAAGCGAATCCTGCAACTGCTGACGTTGCTCAGCCGTTGTGGCTGGCATGGCCAGACGAATGAGCAAGCTGTCTGCATCGTCATCACTAGTCATAGGAGCATGACCACGACCATCTTTTACATGGCACGATTGACAAGCAGCAACGTTAAATAATGCGCCAAGACCATCACGGCTATCCGTACTAGCAGGGGCAATCACCCACGGTTGTCGAAAAAACGCATTGCCAATAAAGAAAGATCCTTTACGTGACGCGGTGATATTTGACGAAGGTTTGGAGTAACTCTCGCTACTTGTAATACTGATGCCAGTATCACCACCTTGCTTAATCTCTTGCGGATCAAAGGTAGCGAGCTGCTGCATAGGCACACCAGCTAACGCTTCGATAGTCTGAGCGCGTTCAGAAGTTAATGCCTGAGATTGTGCGTTTTTTTGAGTTTTATTATCACTTTCAGCCGTATTATTAGCAACATCATCAGTCGGCTGACAGGCACTTATCGATAGTGCACATAGCATCCCTAACGATAGTTTTAATGGCGCAGTTTTGTGGATAAAAGAAGCGTAAAACGAGGCGTATTGTTTAACTTTTAAGACATTGGTGATGGTCATAGAGAGTACCTTAGTTCTAGTATAGAACCATTAAAATCGCGTGCTATAAAGTTCTTCACTTCTAGTCGATAAGTAACAGCTGCGCACTGACCTATCCGGCTATTTTAATACGCTATAAAAAAACACGCTGCCAACCAAAATTGACAACGTGTTTATTATACATAATTTACTTTCTTATGAAAATAATTCTCATTAACTTATAGCGACTTATCAGGCATTATAAATACATATATCTGATAATATTAAGTAATGATAATTTAAAACAATAATGACTTAAAACTGTGAGCCTGCGTCTGCGTCTAGATTATCAATACCAACCGCTTTTGCTGCATTTTCAATACCAGCCGTCAGCTCTTGTAAACTGGTAATGCTGCTTTCAATCCAACCACGACGCTTATTTTGCTCCTCAGCAGAAATACCATGTTTACTTGCCTGTCCTACCGTCGCGATCATCTGATCAACCTTGATATTCTCTTTCTCGCCTTTTTCGACAATCACATTAAAGGTGGCTTCTACCTTTGCAAAATCAGCAGCTAGCTTATCAGCAGCTTCTTTGTTGCCCGTATCGATAAGGTAGTTCTTAACTCCATAACCGCCTACCGTTTTACCAGCGACTGTTTTATAACTACCATTAAAGACGTTTTGAATACCACGGGCATTATTGGCGTAGCTTAGATGGGTCAAGTCACTAAAGCACTCATGCTCATCTTCGGTAGAACCGGTGACAAAAGCCACTTGTATACGCTCAGAAGCAAGCTCACCCAGCGCTAAGCTCCCCATCTGATACATGATTTGGCGCAGACCATTCGTGTCTTTACGCGCCATCATATCACTACGTAAGGTATTTTCACTGTCAGGTTGCCACTGCGCTTCCATCGCTGTTAGGTCGTCGACCAGCAGCTGAGTAGCCGCTTTTAAATATTGACCGCGGCGCTCACAAATACTCGCGTCGGTATTTGCGCTACCACCACTGGTACATTCACCGTCGGTGGTCACGTAGTCGCTAACTGGGCGATTACCAGCACCTTCAGCAACGCCATTGGTGTCTTGACCCCATAACATAAACTCAATCGCATGATAACCAGTTGTCACATTGGCTTCACTACCGCCGATCTCATTCATTTCAGCTAATAACTCGGGGGTGATGATACTGCTATCTTGTTTGATACTACCGACTGTAATGCTATCACTATTGATGATATTGTCTTTACTGTTGTACTCGCCTGCATAGTCGTCAGTAACGTAGTCAATCAATGCCTCATCTAGTGGCCAAGCATTAACCTGTCCTTCCCAACCATCAATGCTACCAATCTCACGCTTATCATTGGCCGTCACAAAACCTTCATCAAATCGGAAGACTTCAGTCTGCGAGTACGGCTGGCGCGCGGCTTTATAAGCGGCCTTTGCTGCATCCAAATTGGCTTGTGTTGGGGTTTCTACATAGGTGTTCACCGCAGTCTGTAAAATCTTTGCGGTTTCCAAAGAGTCTTTGTATGCAGCATGCGCCATATCAGCATAACTAATAAGTAAACGATCCGTATGTGCTTGGTCAGCTGCTGATAAGGTTTTACTATTTGTATTCTTTGTCTCTTTTACTTCAGCTTGCGCATCCGTTGTAGCTGTCTCATCAGACTGTTTGCTACAACCTGATAGCATTAATATCCCTGCCAGTGCAGCAGCTAAAGTGGTCGGTAAAATTTTACGGCTTGTCACTGTAGTGATATTCATATATGTCCTTGAAGGGCTGCACTAAAATAAGAAAGAAAGGGAAATAACAGAGATATTCAACATTGTTAGCAGTACCGCACATAAGCTAACTACGCTAGACGCTGGTTAATAATCGTCCATTCCGTCATAAAATACGAACGGAATGTAAGTATCCAACAGTTGAATGATTGGGAATTATAATGTTATTGATAACTATTATCAAATATAATTTGCTAATAAGTAGACAAAATTTAATCAAAAAAAAGGCCAGCTTTCGCCAACCTTTTTATCTGAATCTTTATATTATCAATTTAATAATAATTAACGAACGCTATTTGGCGCATTAACCGTTAGCTCAACACGGCGGTTTTGCTGACGGCCATATTCACTGCTGTTATCAGCAACTGGACGAGACTCACCATAAGCGACTACATTAATACGGCTAGATGATACGCCGCGTGCACTTAGGTAGTTAGCTACTGCATAAGCACGGTCACGTGATAATTTCATGTTATAAGAATCAGAACCTTTGCTATCAGTATGACCAGCGATGGTTACTGAGTTTTGGTTATACTCGTTCATCGTTGATGCAAGCTTATCAAGCGTTGGTTTAAATGAATTATTAAGGGTAGCGTCATCGAATGAGAAAGTGATGTTACCTGGCATGACTAGATCAATGTTACCGTTTGCATTTGGAGTCACTGTTACACCAGTACCAGCCATTTGCTGCTCAAGCTGTCTAGCTTGACGCTCCATGTAATAACCAACGCCAGCACCAAGTACACCGCCAATAGCGGCATCACGACCAGTCTTGTCGCCGCCAGTCGCTTTAGAGATAGCTGCGCCACCTGCCGCACCAGCTAGAGCGCCGATCGCAGATTTATTAAGACGCTGTTGTCCAGTGTTAGGATCCGTAGCACAGCCAGTAAGGGCCAAACCTGATGCTATTGCTGCAACCATTAATGTATTACGCATAATATTTCCTCATAATTTTTAAAATAAGATAATAGATAAGTTGTGTTTTTTATGAAAATTGCTTATGACAAATATCACTTAGCAACATCGTTTAGTTGTCTATCTACACTTTTATTATTATGGCAATCCCATTCTAATTGTGTGTAATATTTTGTCACATCTATGTATGAGAAGTGCATAAGTGCTTACAGACAATCCTCTAGAAATCATTATTATTTGTTATTATAAGTCATGTTTACACTCGTACACTCTGATTCTTTTCTGCTAAAATCATGCCGTAAAGTGGATAGCAAATGGATAATATACCTCATAAGAACAATATTTCACTATTTTGCTCTGATAGACCTTCAAAGACTAGCGATGACCGTAAAAACAGTTGAATGCTAGAGTAGAAAGTAGAAATACTGGACTTATGTAGGTATATTAGAAGCAGCGATTGTAGAAAAACAGGCTTAATAGATTCATAAAACTAATATATAGGGATTGGATATGCGATTTAACTCCACCATACAAAAAATACATAAGCGCACTCCTAAGCTGGGCAAAGCGCTCTCGTTAGCGACCGCCACAGGTGTTATCACGGCTAATAGTATTGCTGCCGGTATCCCTATCTGGTTGATGGGTGCCACCAAAGCCATCACTGGCTCACAGATTGCAGATAAGACAGTGATTGGCGTCACTAATTATTGGATTAATAGCAACAATGCTGTAATTGATAATATTTTGCCGGATAAAGACTGGCGCATTAGCCTGCCTGATGATGTGCATACGTATGGTAAATACTTGCTGCTTAGTAACCATCAATCATGGGTCGATACCAGTATCGTGCAATATATTAGTGAAAAGCGTTTGCCATTAACGCGGTTTTTTACCAAGTTTGAGCTGATCTACATCCCTGTCATTGGTCAAGCCTTTTACTTTTTAGACTTCCCCATGATGCGTAGGCATTCTAAAGAAGCCATCGCCAAGAATCCGGCGCTGCAAGGCAAAGATATTGAAGAAGCAAAACGCGCTTGCGCACTATTAAAAAACAAACCATTTACTTTGCTAAACTATTTAGAAGGTACCCGTTTTACACCCACTAAACGTGATAAGCAGCACTCACCTTATAAAAATTTATTAAAACCACGGGCGGGTGGTTTATCACTTGCTATAAATGCGCTAGGTGATGATATTGATGGTATTTTGGATATGACCATTGTTTATCCTGATGGGGTGCCGACCTATGGCGATTTATGGAAAGGTAATATCAAACGCCTCGGCGTCGATGTTCGCCATATCAAGATGCCAGACGCATTATTTGCTGCTATCCAAGATGGTGGTTATGAAAATGACGAGACTGTCAAAGCAAAAATGTTTGATTGGGTAGAGCAAATTTGGCAGCAAAAAGACCAGCGCATTACGGATATGTTGGCTGAATTTAATGTGACACCTGAGCTTGAAAATCAAAGCAATTAAAAATACTGATTTCGCATAAAAAGATAATTTGTAAAATATCAAATTATAATGGTTGATGGCTTGTTTTTTGGTGTTATTCATTGATAATGTGAATAACCATTAAAACGCATTATTTATTTAGTAGTGATTGGCGTAAAGCCATTCATTGCTGATGCCATTTACTATTTAATAAGGTATGACTGTGCCCGCCTCTTCTACTACTAGCTCGCCTATAGAGCCAACGTCAGCGCTCAATCAGTCCTCAGCATACTCAGAGTCATCAGATAGCCTATTACCCCTATCACCGCAACCGAATCGCCCACAGCCAAATCGGTTGAAGCTGACTTATGATATTGTGATGATTATCGCGATCAGTATCGATCTATTACTGATTAGTATTGATACTATCTTGATGAGTGACTTTATTAGCGCCAATGTCGCAGGTTGGCTGTCACTTAGTAATGCTGTGTTATGGTATCAACATACGATACACGATTCCCTGCGTACTGCGGGTGGCTTTTTCACTATATTCTTAGTTATTGAGTTACTGCTACGCTGGGCAGTTGCCATTAAACAAAAGATATATTATCGCTGGTTCTTTTTCCCCTTTGTGCATTGGTATGAAGTGCTGGGTTGCTTTCCACAGCTACGAGCGCTACGTTTATTCCGAGCGGTGGTTATCGGGCGACGCCTACACCAGCTTGGCTATCAAGTCCTACCGCAACCTTGGATCAATCGGATTAAATTCTATATCAATTTACTATTAGAAGAGCTGTCGGATCGCGTTGTTTTGACTACGATTGATAACTATCGGCAACAATTGACCGATCCTAAGATGCAAAAGTCGTTGATTGATGCGACCTTTAATCGCAATCGCAATGAGATTGAAGCCGCGCTCCTCTCCTTACTACGCCAAGAGCTTGCACCAAAATTGCAAAACCTGAATAGCAACTCAGAAAATGGCAAAATGCTCGCCATTGATATCGGTAATGCAGTCGAAAATGCACTGGCGAATACTCCAGAGCTGCACCGTTTGCTGCGCTTAATTCCAATAGCCGGTAAACTGATTGAAGGACAATTATTGAATATCGGTCATAATATTGGCGAAAATGTCGTCAATGCCCTCAATGAGTGTTTGCTCGACCCTGAGCGCATCGATACGCTAATGGTGGCAATTTCGCAGGGTGTCGCCCAACTTGATACTAATAATACTGAACTTGAAAGTCTTATAGCCCGTGTCTTCTCTGAGAGCTTGTCAGAATTTGAATCAAATTTAAAAATACAACAATGGAAGAATAAAGACATACTTAACTTATAGAGCTATTTAAAGTAGCGACTTGATAATAAAAAACGGCACCGTGAATACAGCAACATGACCATCTTTTGAGGATTTATACTATGACAATTTCAGACAATAACCACCATGCCCTCGCCTCGACAACCACGCCAGCCTTAGCTTTTTATGGCAAAATGTTGACCTTTTCACGGTTGCAGTTTAGTACTGATGATTTTGCTGCCATTACAGCCCAGCTGCAAACAACGCTGAGTAATAAGACCAGTCATATCCCAGTATTGATTGATAGTGAGGTAGAGCAAGATTTATCGGCATTGGTAGAGCTACTTTGGTCTTGGGGCTTACAACCTATCGGCGTAGTGACAGGTCTGCTTGACGCACAAGCACGCGAATTACGATTGGCGATATTCCCAGCAGATGGCAAGCGTATTGAGCGCATTTTGCCCAGCAAAAAGGCCACGACTCAGTTGAGCCAAGTAGCTGCTACGACTACGGCAGCTATTGATAGTAATAGCGAGCCTAAAACCGCTACTGATAACACTGACTCAGTAAACGGTAATCAAACGCTTGAAACGGGCGAAACCACTGAAGCGGCTTTATCTGTAGAATCTGCAGAAACACTTATTAGTGCTGAACATATTACCAGCCTCATCTATGATCAAATGCTGCGCTCAGGACAAAGCCTCAATCATGTCGGCGGCGATTTAATTTTGACCAATAGTGTCAATAGTGGCGCAGAAGCAATCACTGATAATAATTTACATGTATATGGTCGCGCCCAAGGACGCTTAGTCGCAGGTGCTACTGGCGATAAAGACGCGCGTATCTTCTGCCAAACATTTAACCCTTCTCTTGTTTCGGTAGCAGGTACGTATTGCTTACGCGACAATCTGCCTGAGCATATAATTGATAAATCAGTAGAGGTACGTTTTTTAGAAGGTCAAGGACTGGTATTTACTATAATAGATGAATCTCAGATTACTAAAGGCGTTAAACCGTAAATACTTACTGACATAAATGTACGTATAACCACCAAATGGTTAGATGCATGGCCTAATTCATATTGTAGCAAGTTTATTTAACAAAACTGCGCTATGATGAATCTGTGGCTCTGCCACTATTTACCCCAACTGCAGTCGTCTATATATGACTAACAAAGCTAGCTTTATATACGAGTCCTTTTTAGGCTTTAGTTTTTAAGCTTTAATAGTGACTTGCTATAAGTTTTGCTATATTTATGCTAGGCTTACGCTCGCAGATAGTACATATACGGTATATGGACAACCAGTAAATATGCTACTTTATATATGTGCTGTTTTATATAATAACTATCTCATCAACTCATAAATAATCTCATTAATTCATAGGAGTGTGCCATTGTGGCGAAGATTGTTGTAATCACTTCGGGTAAAGGCGGTGTGGGCAAAACCACGACCAGTGCGTCTTTTGCCGCCGGTTTAGCATTA
This sequence comes from Psychrobacter sp. DAB_AL43B, assembly GCF_900168255.1. NCBI lineage: Bacteria > Pseudomonadati > Pseudomonadota > Gammaproteobacteria > Moraxellales > Moraxellaceae > Psychrobacter > Psychrobacter sp. DAB_AL43B. The sequence continues at coordinate 2,797,544 of NZ_LT799838.1, forward strand.
CGTGGCTATAAGACAGTTGTTATCGATTTTGATGTAGGCTTGCGTAATCTAGACTTGATTATGGGCTGCGAAAATCGAATTGTTTATGACTTTGTCGACGTTATCAATGGTAATGCACGCCTATCACAAGCGCTTGTCAAAGATAAGCAGCTAGAAAACCTATACATATTGCCTGCCAGTCAAACACGTGATAAAGACGCGTTAACAGACGAAGGTGTGGCAGAGGTTATGGAAGAGCTTTCTAAGCAATTTGACTATATCATTTGCGACTCACCTGCTGGTATCGAACGCGGTGCTCAGCTAGCGATGTATCATGCGGATGAAGCTATCATTGTGACTAACCCTGAGATCTCTTCAGTACGTGACTCAGATCGGATCATTGGTATTTTGCAAAGCCAGACAAAAAAGGTGGCTGAAAACCAAGGGGCTGTACGTGAGCATCTCATCATTACCCGCTATAATGCAGAGCGTGCAGCAGCTAACGAGATGATGGATATTGACACTATCTCAAACGACATCTTGAAAGTGCCTTTACTTGGCGTTGTTCCCGAAAGCCACTCAGTGCTTGAGGCATCTAACCATGGTGAGCCCGTAATTCATTATACGGATTCTGTTGCTGGTCAGTGTTATGACGATATAGTCGCCCGTTTCTTAGGTGAAGAGCGTCCGCTACGTCATATTGATGCGAAGAAAAAGAGTCTATTACAGCGCTGGTTTGGGGGTTAATAATGAGTAAGAAAAAAGGATTTTGGAGCAGTCTATTCGGCACGGATGACAACAGTAATTCAGGCAGCGCCAATATGGCAACTGAGCGTCTAAAGGTTATTGTTGCTAGCGAAAATCGCTTAAGCAATCGCTTGACCGCAGACCGTATCGAAAAAATGAAACGTGAGATACTAGAAGTGGTTAATAAGTATGTCAATGGCGTACAGATTGATGATGTCAATATCAATCATCGCTCTGAAGACAGCTTAGATGTGCTAGAGATGAATATTAATTTACCTGAGCATAAAAAATAATTCTATTGACGATTTAGTTGATCCACTTTTAAAAGAATACAGTGCTGCTGGGATTAGTTTTTTTGTAGCCTCTGTCTGCGTAGGCACAGCAAGCAAGAAAAACTCATCCCAGTAGCGCGTTATAATATTTGCACTTCTTTTATTTAGGACTGACTATCCAATAGATAGCTACACACTTTAATCGCTTATGAAGAAAAGCCCTAAGTATCCTATTTAGGGCTTTTTTTTGTGCATATTTTCTATTATCTAGCATTCGCTATTTTATACGGCCTATTAAATTGTCTTTCTTCACAAACTGATGATATAAAGCAGCGCCGATATGTATAAGCGTAAAGGCGATAATCATTGGCCAGATAATATCGGTATGCCAGTCATTATAAAGTCGTGCCAAACCTCTATCTGGAGTAACAAATACCGGTATCTGAAACAAACCAAAAATATCAACCGGTCGTCCACCATAAATAGACATGAGCAGTCCTGCTATTGGCATAGCAATTAGTAGTGCATATAGCGCAAAGTGCGATAATTTCGAGAGTAGCATTTGCCATTTTGGCATAGCTACTGGTGGCGGCGCTTTCGTAAAGACGCGATTAATCACTCGCGCTATCATCCAAAACAACAAGCTAACCCCAAAAGCCTTATGTAATCCAATGTAGACCTTGCTATCAAGGTTGTTATACAACAGCATCATTATCCACGTGATTAGCAATAAAATTGCGCTAATCCAATGAAAAAGTCGACTAGTAGCCGACCACTTTGTCAGATTTGAATGGGTATTGTTCATAAATTATTGTGTCACCTCTATCGCTAACGGCTGCTTAATGATGTGAATAGACAGCTACTAACTGACAAAGCATAATTAACAAGCCATCGAAAAAATACTGATATAGAGCTTCATTATGAGTGAGCAAGCTAGCTGTCTAAATCAATCAATTGGTGTGCGATTTTATCTAAATCAGGCACCAAGTACAGTGTATTATCAATCATCACCGTTTGAAATAGGTAGGATAGCACAACATCTTCTTGCACACGCTCAAAAACCGTATCGATGTTGCTGTCTGTTTTGTAAAAATGCTCAGGAAGCTCAACATCTTTAACCTCAGAGATACGTGCCTGTAGTTGGCGCAGCTCACCAGCTGTTTGTAGCGCAATACGATGCGCTGACGTATTACCTTCTAATACAATCATTTTATCTGGCGTTTGATGACGCGGTAGCATATGGAACACAGCGACTTCTTGTTGTTGCCACTCATAATTCCAAGTATGTTCGCTATACTCGTCTACACTCAAAATTAAACTACTAGGAATAATCCAGTCAGGCTGATCGAACGCTGGGACGATAGTAACGTCGAGCATACCCTTGTTCGTGGTCAGTAAGCTTACTGCCTCAAACGAATGTTTTAAAATCTGTTTCATACGTCGCTCACAATAAATGAATGCGAAGAGGCGCTTGCCGCCCTTTCAGCAATATAGTCGGTAAGTTTTTGTGCTAAGGCCTTGGGACTACCGACAAATTTGCAATATCCTGAATCAATGATAGCTTGTGGCTGACTAGGGCAAGCACTTAAACTTGGCTCTTGCGCCCACAATTGACTGTCATTATCTTGAATTAAATCTAAATACTGCGTGCCATCGTTGCCCATACCTGAAAAGATAATGTTTATCAGATCACTGCCATAGACATCACTGGTGTTTTTAAGAATCTGACCGATAGCGGGTTTATAATCACCTTCCCAAGCCTGATCTAATAGGATAATTCGCCCTGTTGAATCGCAGATAATCTGTTTATCAATGGGTGCAATCAGACATTGACCGGCACGCAAGCGCTGTGAGGAAGTAATCAGCTGACAGCGCCAGTCATTATGACGATTCAAGATACGTGGTAGTGTACTAATCATCGTTTGGTTGAAATGATGGGCTAGTAAAATGCTAACTGGTAGCGCGGGTGACAAGTGATCTAAGAACTCCTTGACCGCACTAGGACCGCCCATAGAAGCGCCTAAAAACACCACATAACGCCAATCAACGGCTTCATTCTTATAAGCGACGGTATCTACAAGCGTTGGCAAAGCAAGCATTTGGGCAAGCTTACGCTTTAATTTACGCTGCCACTTAGCATACTGCTGCGCCTCATTGAGATAAGGTGCTTGACTAAAACCGACCAAGACGGCGGCGGATTTAGTCAATGCGGTCACAGTAGCCACGTGCTCATCGTAATCACTGTCTATCAACCAGATATCGATAGCGCTTTCATAACCATCAAACTTATCTTTCAACTGCGATGGTGTGACGCAATCAAGCAGATGAAAACCACAGCTATGTACCGTATCAGAAAAAGCCATCCGCTGCTGATGGTCTTCTGCCACCACCAGCACTTTAATCTCACTTTTATCTTTTAGCGCCAAGGCACGTATGTTACCCATCATGAGTTAGGCTGACCTTTTTATCCAATAAGCTTTGAATTTTATCAAGCAGCTGATTTTCTTGGAAAGGTTTGCCCATATAGTCATTTACCCCAATCTCGAGTGCGCGCTCACGATGTTTTTCACCCGTACGTGACGTAATCATAATGATAGGCAAATGCTGCAAACGTCTATTATGTCTGACTTGAGTCGCGACTTCAAAGCCGTCCATGCGCGGCATCTCAATATCCAATAGCATGAGGTCTGGTGTCATCTCTTGTAATATCTCAAGAGCATCAATACCATCTTTGGCAAGCGCAACATTGAAACCTTGACGCTCTAAGAAACGTGACGTTACTTTTCGTACTGTGACTGAGTCATCAACGACTAAAATAGTACCCTTAGACTCTGAGCTTCTGCGCTTAACGATAGCAGGTTGCGATACTTCTTTGACCAAAGCGGCATTACGCATCAAAGCAATCAAATCTAGGATAAGCATCACCGAACCGTCGCCCATAATCGTGGCTGCTGAGATACCCGATAAATTCGAGAACTGTTGCCCCAAAGGTTTTACAACGACTTCAATACGTGAGCCTGCTATTTGATCGACCTGTAGCGCCATATTCTGTCCACTACGGTTTTTAATGATAATAAGCGGTACGCTGGTATTGGTATTGACGACCAGCTCATTAAGCTTATTACCCGATAATATCTCATTTAAATAACGTACGCGATAATCGGTATCTTCAAAATTGAGCGTCGCTTCGCCTGATTGATAATAGTCGTAAATTTTTTCTGGGTTGATACGTACTACACGCTCAATCTGAACCAATGGGATGGCATAGTAACGATCAGCGGCACGAACCACCAAAGCATCAGAAACGGCAACGGTGAGCGGTACCCGTATGGTAAAACGTGACCCTTTACCAAGCTCTGATATAACTGATACCGAGCCACCTAACTGACGAATCTCACTGATAACGACGTCCATACCGACACCGCGTCCTGATATCTGTGTCACTTGTTTACTGGTACTTAGCCCCGCATTAAAGATATATTGCATGATATCAAGGTCACTGAGACTACTATCGTCGGCGTCAATCAGACCTTGAGAGATAGCTTTATTACGTACGGCTTCCACATCAATGCCATAACCATCATCGGTCAGCTGAATAACGATTTCACTACCTTCGCGCAGCACCTCTAAAGTAATTTGTCCACTGCGTTCTTTACCCGCTTCTAGGCGTGTTGAGGCATTTTCGATACCATGGTCGACCGCGTTACGTAACATGTGCTCAAGCGGCGATGTAATACGTTCTAGAATGGTTCTATCCATCTCGTCGTCAGCATTGATAATCTTCAGCTCAACTGATTTATTAAGCTCATTGGCGGTTTGACGTACGATACGCTCAAGCCTTGGCGTTAATCGGGTAAAAGGTACCATGCGCGAGTTCATCAAGCCATCTTGTAGCTCAGTTTGCGTCCGCGATAGCTGGAGTAATAGACTTTCACTGTCACGCGTTTTTTCTAATAAGGTGTGGTTAATATCCACCAAATCCGATGCCGATTCTGTCAAAGATTTTGATAACTGATTCAAAGAAGAATACTGATCCATCTCTAACGGGTCAAAGCCTTCGTGATTAACCAGCTCATCATCTATCTGCGATAAAATCTGTGCCTCAAGCTCAATCTCCATCCGGCGTAACTGATCAGCCAGACGCTGTACGGTAGTACCCATCTCCTCAATACTATTGGTCAAGCTACTAATACCCATATCAATACGCGCACGGTTAATCGTCGATTCTCCCGACAGATTAATCATATGCTCAATCAGCCCACCTGAGATACGAATCATCTCATTATTATTGGCGTTCTGTTCATGCTCAGCGACATCACTAACCATGAGTGGCATGTCACTGATATCTTTTTGAATATAGGTTGTCTCTTGCTTCTCTTTAGCGATTAAAATCGCTTCACGCTGAGGCTGTAGGGTTTCTTTAGGTATTTGTTTTAAACTATCAGGGTTTTTACTGAATTGTTGTAGCGCCTCAATCAATAAGTCAGGCGTTGGTGGATTGACCTGTTGCGAGAGAATAAATACGGCATCTGCAAGCCAGTCGTGACAAGCCACAAGTAGCTCTAATACTTTTTTGGTAGCAGGACGGCGGCGATCAACAAAATCTTTATATACTGATTCCATTTCATGGGCCAGATCAGCAATACCACTAGCGGTCACCATACGAGCCCCACCTTTTAGGGTGTGCAAGTCACGTTGTAGTCCTTGTAATGCAATCATATCCCCAGCATCACTTAAGAATAATTGCAGATACTCGTTACGGTTAGTGAGCGCTTCAGCTTCTTCTAAAAATACCTCTAAAATATCCGGATCAGGTAAGCCATGAGCCCATGATTGTTTGATGATTCTATCTAAACTTAGAGTATCAGCCGCTTTTTCTATACGATGCGTATATTCATTTGCATGAACTTTAGACTCGACATCAACATGATTTTTTGGCATAGGTACAATAAGTTGTACCGTTTCTGGTAAAGCTTTTGCTTTTTCAAACTGTTGTAATTGCTCAATAAGCTCAGGAGCAAAAAATGATTTTTGGTAACGTACAATATGTGCCACTTGTAATGACAAGGTGTCTTGCACTACTTGCATAATCTCAAGCCACTGCACTGTTGGCGTGCGTCTAACCTCTACAAACGCCTCATAGATGGTCTCCGCCTCATGGGTCAAATCCCCAATACTGCGAATACCCGCCATGCGCGCGCCACCCTTAATGGTATGCAGATGGCGTTGCAGTACCTTTAAAGTATTGATATTAGTAATATCCGCTCGCCATTTACTAAAGCTATCAACCAGCGCATCATCCAGTTCTTGGGCTTCTTCTAAGAAGATTTCCAATAGCTCAATATCGGTATCGATAGACTCAAGCTGTAGCTCAGGCGCTGCAATACTTTGCACGGCAGCACCATCTTCATAAGCTTCATGAGCAACAACCGCATCATTTTGGTCACTGTAATCATTGTGTTGAGAGATATTCTGTAATTGCTCAAGTACTTGCTCATCAATTTTTAATGAGGTGCTACCAGCCAAAGCGTCAAATAAACCGATTAACTGAGCATGTCCCGCAAGTAAGATGGCTTGAATTTCAGGATTCGCTGATTTTTCAACATGCTTACTCAAATAATTATAAGCATTTTCCAATGCATGAAGGATAGAGGTGAATTTTGGAAATACCTGTGCTTTTTCAGTCAGATATTTTATTTGTGCAATTTGTTGAGTTATATATTTTTGAACTTGGTCGATTTCTGAATTGCTAAGCGCTTCAGCTAATTGCCATTCTGCATCTAATAAGTCATCGATATCGCCATCTAATAACTGGTTTATCGTTGGCTTATCATCAGCTATAGCCTCGCCAGCATCGTCAACATTCTGCTTCCCAAGTAACGCCTGTAATGAGGCGATATCTTGCTCGCTTTGCATATCTTCTATCGACATATCCTGCTGTTGCGCGTTTTGTTTATAGTTATCGAGATAGCCATTAATGAGCGTCACAGATTGGGCTAGCGCGCTTAAGTGCTTCGCATTCATCGGTATATCTTGCTGCTGTAGTAGCTCTAAGCTCTGCTCTATTGTCGCGCTAACATCGCTGATTGCTGCCAAAGCGCTAGAGCCAGAAGCCGCTCTCAGTGTATGGAATGCACGCACAATCTCATCACTCACTGCCACATGGGACTCATCTTGATGGCTACTTACAAACTCATTTATACCCTCTAACAACTCTTCCGCTTCTTCAATGAAAATGTCGAAAAACGCTTGTTCCTCTTCACTTTGAGGCGTCAAAATAATAGGCGCTTCAGCCATCTTTTCGTTGACCGAATGAATCGTCTGCAATGCATGATCGATTGTTTCATCACTACCATTGTCAGAATCTTGAGCGTGGTTATCCAGACCAGAATGCAGTGTTACATGCCCAGAAACTTGTTGTTCAGCAGGGCTTGCTAATTGACCATATAGCACATTGTAGCTGAACTCATCACCTAGCTGCTTGCTATAAGCATTGGCACATGCGACCCACAATGGCAGCATAGCGGGATAATCTTCGCTTTCATTTTCAAAAGTTGTTAATAGTGCAGGATAAGCTGCCAATACATCGCCGATAAGCTGTTGTATATCTGTTGACGCCGTAATACTTTTATCTAAAATACGATTAAGCATGTTTTCTATAGACCATGCCAGCTCAGCGCTATAATTAGCGCCAACCATGCGGCCCGAACCTTTTAGCGTATGGAATCCGCGGCGAATGTCCGTCAGTCCAGTCAAATCACTCGGAGAAAGCCGCCAATACTCATATAAAGGGACGATTTCGTCCAATACTTCATTGGCTTCTTCTATAAATATCTCTTTGATATCAGGGTCGGCATCGTTCGCGTCCGCCGCTAGCACTGTTGATTCTGAGATAAATGATTTCAGTACCAAGGGTATCTCTAAATCAGCTAATAGCTCAGAGAGATTTCTTGCTTCACCAGTATCTTTGATAGTAGTGATAGGATCGATAGAGCTGGCAGTCTCAACAGTTAAGTTTGACGCTTGTGAATGCAAACTATGGCCTGATACAGAATGGTCTGATATAGCACTATCCTGTTCGATTTCAGGTTTTGAAAACGCTAGTTCCGCTGTCTCTAATCCGAAATTAAGAGGTTGCTGGGTCATTAAATTATGACTTTGCAAAATAGTAATGGCAGGATCAAAACTTGGAGTCTGCTGTGCCTTGAAGTCGCCCAACATGGCTGGAAAACGCTTTGTAGTTTCTGTCACTAAAGCGACGACATCATCTGTTACCGGTAAGGTTTTGTCTAACAAACGATTAAGCAAGTTTTCAATCGACCATGCCATCTCACTGATACTAAAAGCACCAACCATGCGTCCAGAACCCTTTAAGGTGTGAAAACCTCGACGCACTTCTGTTAATGGCGTTAAATCCTGTACGTCTTCCTGCCATATTGGTAAAAAATCCTCTAAGTCAGCAACAACTTCTTCAACTTCTTCAATAAATATTTCACGAATGTCTTCATCTATATCAAAGTTATCAGCTTTGAGTTGATGACGAGCGCGCAGTAAAGCGTCACTAACAGCATCAGCGACGAAAGATTGATCGATAATAGGTGAAATCTCACCACTGTCATCATAGCGCAGTACATCGGTTGCTGCCGTTTTTTGGGTAAGAAAAGTATCATTGACCGTTTCAGGCGCATGAATATACTCACTAAGCAGTGTTGCTGCTTTGTCGATATATCCATTTGCTTTTTCCAATAATGATTGGTCAAAGAACTGCTGGGCAAGATAATCGAGTAATAACTCAATAGAGGTCAAACCCTCTGCCAGCGCTTGGGTAACATCCCAACTGAGTGCTTCTATTCCATGAGTGTGTATTTGTACAAATATATCAGCTATTTTATCTGTTGCTTGACCAATCGAAGGCAGTCCCATGCTATCAAAGGCATGGCTCATTCTAGTGAAATCTGCTTGATCTGGTAATAGGTCTGTATCTTGGCGTTGTATATAGTCATGAAAATCTTGCTTGATTTCTTCGACTGCAATACGCAGTTCACGTAAATCTTCATTATTGGCACTAATATAAGTACTGCTTTCTGGCTGCAAGTCGTCACTAGCGACTACTTGAGATAGTGACGTGAAAGAAGCCGCGCTACCTATTTTTGTAGATATTATTTGCTCTGTATTATAGATAGCACTATATAGCTCTTGAAGCTGACGTTCAATTTGCCATTGTTCTTGAGCGAAGTCTTTGTCTGAAGATAGGTTGTGCTCTATATCAGCCAGAATAGAGGTCACTTGTGACGCATACAATGTCCAACCATGACCTTCAAGCTGGGCACTTATTTTTTGTAAAGGTTTTAGCAAATTGTGAGGCTTATCAAGACTAAAAATAATCGCCTCAATCGCATTCAGTATACGCGGTAAGAAACGTGACTCTGTATCTGCCTGCGACCAGCCGCTCAATATAGATTGAGTATTATCGCTATGATTGACAAGGCCGTTTAATTCAATATAAATACTGCTTATCAATTTTTTAATTGCGCTCGTTGATAGCTCAGTTTGATGTTGGTAAGACTCTATAACCTGATCCAGCTGACTTAATAGCCCTGCATAATGCATAGGTAGCGGGCTTTCATTTTTTCCAAGGTCATGCAGCCACAACTCAGTCAAGTACCAAAGACGCTGCAAATCAGCCGCTTGTGCGGTTTGCCATAAGTATTGACTGACCTTTTCTAAAACAGTCAGTATAGAAGGTTTATTTACATTAGCAGCTAGCAATTCTTGTACTTGCTGGCGCCAAACCAATAACAATTGCTGATGCTGTTGGCTATCTAAATCTGAAACTGCCATGCTAGCTGGTATGGTTATGTCAATATCATCGTGGTCTGACCGACTATCTAGATCACTGGCTGCAGATAATAAGACTGAATCTATAAGGTGGTCTGTCGCTATATCAAACCGTGATAAAGCTTGCGTCAGCTCAGCCGAGACCTTATTGATTAAAGCGCTATGGTAGTTACCCGTTCGCGCATAGTGCACCAGCTCATGCTGTAACAGTCTATGAGCGACCTGCCCGACTCGAGCTTTCTCAGCAGCAAAATGAGTATCAAAACTGTCATCATTGAGGCTACTGTCTAAGTTATTAACATTATCGTTTAAATCTTGGGGATTACTTGCTTCTACTAACAGGCTAAGCTTAGTCGCTAGACTTGCTAAAGAAGGCAAGTTAATCATGGTAAGCGCACCACTAATCTGATGGTAGTGCTGTGCCGTTTGCTCATAATTAGAGTTTTCTGCCCCTAATTGCCAGCCATCAGCTACCTGTGATAATTGCTGATTAAACAGTGGCAATAACCACTCGATCGTTACCATGTCATTGGGCTGGTTGTTCATAGGTTTATCCTAACTCGTCTAGGCGCTAATTTAGGCACTGATTTTTTGCCACGCATTAATCTGTGGGTGCGCAATACGGCGCATATTTGAAGGACGCCAAAATAACGCCTCACCTGGAGCCAATATAATATAACCACCTAGTGCACATTGTTCTGATAGCCGCGCCAAAATATCACGCTGATCAAATTTGCGAAAATATAGCAGCATATTTTGGCAGACAATCACTTGTTGTAAATGTGGCGTGGGTAGTTTTTTATCCATAATATTGTGTAAAGCAAAGCGCACATGTGGTTTTAACATTGGCGCAATACGCCAGTCTGCACAGCTGCTGCTTACTTTGTTTTTTTCAATAAAAGCAGTATTAAAACCTGCCTCTTTAGTGGCATTTGCAGGCTGTAATGGTTGCACAAACTGCTGGCAACGTAGCGGAATTAACGATTGCTGTCTATTGTCATATTGACCTAAACGTGCCGTTTTAACTGCTTGTTGACTGACGTCAGTACCCAATATAGCGTAATTACTGAGCTGCTTTGAGGCTAAGCTCATCGCAAGCGACCACGTCTCTTGCCCACTGGCGCAGCCCACACTCCAAATACGAAATATCTCATCAGTATCATCCTCTACAAGCTGGCGGCGCTGATGCTGTAATGCATCGTTTGTGACAAACTCTATAGAAGGCACATGGCGAAAGAAGCGGCTTTCATGAATCAATACTTTGTCTAATAATTGCTGGCGCAGCTCATCATTGTGCGGTAACTGATGCCATAACTGTATAACGGTCAGCCCATACAATAACGCTGTCTGACTAACGGCATTTACCAGCCACTTGCGCTGAACAGTGGGTAAGATAAATCCAATCTCTTGCTCTATATAGCGTTGCCATCGTTGCGTATCAAAAGCAGTATCGTCTATTAACGCTTCAGTATCGTCTTGCATAAAAGCTTCTAGCAATACTGTTTCAGCTTTATTAATAATAATACTGCTTTTTTGAGTATGATTATTCACGTAACCTGCTATTATTTTTGCTGCCTTAGTCTAGATAATGATCAAGGCAACAGTTTGGTTAACATCTCAATATAGAAAATCATAAACGCTATCAACAGCTATTAGATACTGTCTGATACTCTTTCATCCATATCTAAATACTCATGGTCAGTATTTTCATTATTCAACTGCTCATCATCATCAGATATTTTAAAGCCCGTCACAGATTCTTGTAGTGCCGCGGCCATTTCACTTAGCTCACCAATAGAACGTGCCGTCGCCATCGTACCAGACGAGGTTTGCGAAGTAATATCTTGAATAATGTTCATCGTATGAGAGATGTGACCAGCTGACTCTGCCTGTTGCATAGCAGCGTTTGAGATGTTTTGAATAAGGTCAGCCAAGGTATTAGAAACGGTTTGCACCTCTTCTAGTGCCTCACCGGCATCTTTGGCCAAACGTGCACCGCGCACAACCTCAGAAGTCGTTGATTCCATTGACATAACGGCTTCACTGGTATCTGCCTGAATGGTTTTTACCAACGTTTCGATCTGTTTGGTTGCATTCGCTGAGCGCTCAGCAAGACGTTGAACTTCATCAGCAACAACCGCGAATCCTCGCCCAGCCTCACCTGCCATCGATGCCTGAATCGCCGCATTCAATGCTAGAACGTTGGTTTGGTCAGCAATATCGTTAATCAGACCAACGATATCACCAATTTCTTGTGACGACTCACCAAGGCGTTTGATACGTTTTGATGTTTCTTGAATCTGGTCACGAATCACGTTCATACCTTCAATAGAGCGCTGTACAACTTCTGCCCCATTATAAGAGATGGCAACCGAGCGCTGAGCAACCGTCGCAGATTCTGCAGCGTTGTTTGAAACTTGGTCAATCGATACCGTCATCTCATTAATAGCCGCAGATACACCAGCGATTTCTTGTGCTTGGTGTTCAGATGCCTCAGCAAGCTCGACAGCATTCATCTGCGTTTGCTCTGAGGACTGCGAAACACGATCAGCAGTACTGTTAATAACTAGTACTAATTGACGTAATTGGTCAATTGCAAAGTTAACGGAATCGGCAATCGCACCAGTAAAATCTTCCGATACGGTAGCATTAACCGTTAAGTCACCGTCTGCTAAATCACCTAGCTCATCAAGTAGGCGTAAAATCGCAATCTGGTTACGCTCATTTTCTTCTTGAATTTGGCGCGCACGTTCAGACTCCGCTTCAGCTTCTTGGCGACGACGTAACGTCTCTTTTTCGATGAGTAAGCGTTCTGACCCACCGCGCTGCTGTAGTAACTGGTATAGAGCAAATAAAATACCTAGTATACCTAGCACAAATACAATCACTGGCAATATGACTGATTGATTAAAATCGGTTAAATATTGACTAATCGATGATAATGAATTGACCAGCCAAAATAGACAAGCAATACTCACTAAAGCACAAAGCCCTAATAACAGCCTCCACTTACTATTAACATCTGCCGTTGTTTTATTTGTAACAGCTACAGGGTTGTTTATAACATCACTCATCGTGCGTATTCCTTTCAAACAATCGTCAAAGTCTCATCGTGACTGACTTTGAAATCATATTGTTATCAAAACAACAGTGATTCACAAAGCCTGTATGAATGCTGACATACCACCGGCTCATGTCAGCCATTATTATTCTGCTATCGTTTTAATCAACCAATACTTATTAGAAATGATTGTTTATTAACAATAGCTATAGTGCAGCATCGGTATACTGTAGATCCTGTGCCAGCAAGCTTGGCATAAAAACGTACCAATCTTGTTCATCTTTGAAAAACTTGCCATGGTTGTAAGGCGCAAATGGCGAATTAGGCTCAATAGCTTCTGGATAATATTGATCTTTAGTAAACTGCTCAATACCCAAAACCTGATCTACCAGCAGGCCCGAGAACACATTATCATGTTCGACAACGATGACTTTGCGCTGGCTCATTTGCGACAACCGGCTAGGAACTTGCAAAAACCGAGACAAATCGGTTAACGGTAGCAAGCGCCCACGAATATTTGCGATGCCAAGCATCCAAGGCTTTACTAAAGGCACGCTGGTATATTCTGGCATGGTTAATACTTCTGATACTTGACCCATTGGCGCAACTAAGCGTTGACCACCGATCTCAAATACCACCCCTTGCCAGTCAAACGCTTGCCCACCGCGGCGACCACTTTTACGCGCGCGTGCCAAATCTGCTATACGCAGAAGCTCAATAAACCCTCTGGATGCCACAAGCTACCCCATTACTTTACGAATTATCTGGACCAGACCACTTTCATCGATAGGCTTAGTAATATACTCTTTGGCGCCTTGACGCTTACCCCAAACTCTATCGGTTTCTTGATTTTTGGTACTAATCATAATGATAGGAATATGGGACGTCGTCTTACCACGAGTTATCTTACGAGTCGCCTGAAAACCATTCATTTCAGGCATGACTACATCCATTAGGATGACGTCTGGTAGATGATCAATGGCCATCTGACAACCTTGTTCACCATTTGTCGCCTCTAACACTTGATAGTTATTTTTAGCAAGCATGTCGCGAAATTTCGCCATCTCAGATGGCGAGTCGTCAATGACTAAAACGGTAGTCATGGGTATTCCCTTTATTTTTGATGATATCCACTAGGATATGTTGTTGAAACAAACCGATTAGAAACAATATTATAAAAACAATTTACTGCTACTTTTAGTATTAGCGATACTGGTTAATCGCCTCAAAAAGCTCATCCTTACTAAACGGCTTAGTCAGATACTCATCAGAACCAACAATACGTCCACGTGCTTTATCAAACAAACCATCTTTAGATGACAACATAATTACTGGCTTACTGGCATAATCAGGATTGTTTTTTATCAAAGCGCAGGTTTGATATCCATCCAAACGTGGCATCATAATGTCCACAAAAATAATATCTGGATTATGATCAACAATCTTAGCCAATGCATCAAAACCATCAATCGCGGTCACAACTTCACAGCCAGCTTTTTGCAACAACGTCTCTGCGGTACGGCGAATAGTTTTTGAGTCATCAATAACCATCACTTTTAAACCATCAAAATTATTTTCCATTTGCATTGTCCTATTAACAACTATTTATTCGTAGTGCTATCCATCGATACAAGCCATCAATTTAAAACCGATTAACTGTCATCTCAACTGATAAGCTGGCTTATTTTTGATTGATATGAACGGCAAACCCTGTCTTGCTGTCTGTAATAATAGATACGTTTTATTTACTGAAACCTGCTCATGAAGCATGGCGTTACCATGAGTCACTATACGCACTTTATAATGAATTATCTTAGTAAATCGGGCATTATTTTAAATTTTTTTACAGCGTTATTATACCTGCATAGTCAGTGATCAACCGTACCCTACAGTCATTAATTAATTACGACAAACCTGACGAGTCATCGGCGCAAGCGCCATCTGACCAAACGCTCATTTTTTAGCCAATAACGATAGCGATAAAACTCTTTAGAAGCTCACTATCATTAAAAATACATCGTATTAAAGAGCTATTGTATTAAAAGCCGGTATGGTTAGTGATTCTTCAACTAGGCGGAAACCTAATCTCAGTAGCTGCTACTTTCTAAGCATTATATAGAATTAGTATCTACCTTACCGAATAATCTTCATTTGTAATAAAAATGTATCAATATATTTTATTATGTTTGTTTTAGCACAGTTACTACTGCTTTTCCAGCGATTTAACGAATTAATGTTCAAATTATTTTTTAAATTCAGTATGTTAATGAAATTTTGCGGTATAGAAGTAAAGTTTATATCAGCATTTTTGACCTCCTATGCTGCTCAGCAAATATGGTGTAATCATTTCCCCTCATCTAAATTCACTATATAATAAAAGGTCGTTTATGATGGTGATTGGTATGACATTTTCTATACGCTCCATAGGTTCTATTGTTTTACGTTCTGCACTGTTAAGAAAAAGCAGCTATGTATTAAGCGCCTTGCTCATTATCGGCTGTCAGCCATCGCCTCCTACTGCTGAACCTGTGACTGCCGAAAACAGTGAGACGGTCGATACTCCGCTTATTATCACTGCCGATAGTATTACCATGACACCGGATCATATTTTAAGTGTAAAACCAACCCGTTATCAGCCAAGCCTTGGATTACAAGGCTCCATTAAGCCTATCAAGAAAGTTAATCTTATTGCAGCTCAGCCGCTGACCGTAGAGCAAGTATTGGTGAGCAAAAATCAATGGGTGAAAAAAGGCACGCCTTTATTTACAGTTCGACGTCAAGCAACTCAAATCAAACCAGCACTCTCATCTAATGATTCAACCGATATCGACGTCGGCTTGAACGATATCGCCTCAGATAATGAAAAAATTGGCGTTTCAGAGACTGCCAATCGAGCAGCGACACTCAGCAAAAAAGCTGACACCGATGCTAACCTAACCCCTTCTATAACCAATGAGAATGATGAAAACTCAGATAATGTTCAAGAAGCTACAACTGCAAAACAATCCTCTAATTTGATAACGGTACGAGCGAGTTTTTCAGGTCGTGTAGAAAACTTGTCTGTCCAAGCTGGACAACAGATAACTGCTGATACACCTTTACTAAAGCTCAGCGATGAGTCTGAATTGCACTTTGTTGCAACCTTGCCCATTGAAGCCGAATCGCAAATCTCTGTCGGACAAACCGTCAATTTCACCGCTGAAGAGAGGATAGATAAATTTACCGGTCAGGTCAGTAATTTGAAGACAGCGGGACAACCAACACAGTTATTTGTCTATGTTAATGTGGTTAATAACGAGGTAAGTCGCCATCAAATATTACCGGGCATGAAAGTGATAGGACGTGTTGACTACGGACAAATAGAAGTCGGTACCATCGTCCCTAAGCGTGCTTTGCATAATGTCGACCTAACCGTATTACATGCCCCGCCTTATAAACCGCTTCGTTCTTTGAGCGCCCATATATGGATTATAGGACAAGACCAACGTTTGACACGCCAGCCTATTGAGGTAATCGAATACGATCCGCTTACCAAACAGTATTTAATTGCCGGCGTTAGCAATGACAGCTTAATTTGTCTAGCAAACTTACCCATTGAATCTGAAGGTAAAAAAGTAATGGTTTCATAAGCGTAAAGGTGAGTAGTTACATTGTGTAGAAACATTAACAAAGCATGCCTTGTTTAATAACATCCTGTTTAGGCAATATAGCGTATGCTAAGCTAGATTAATCGAAACATCGTTTATGTTTTTAGAGACATCATTTATATGTTAAATCGTTCTTGTTTGATGGTTCAGAGCGACTAGAGAAGTAGTACTGGACATGCTTGTATTAAAAGCACTTATATTAAGAATGCTTTTAATATAAAGATTTAGAGTCATTGAAAATTAAGGACAGTTGATACTTTTTTAAATTCAAAAAGTATATTTAGACAAACTATAACAACAACTAGAGGAAACATTATGAGTAAGCAGATTTTGTTAATTGAAGATGATCCAGACTTAGCAGAGTTAATCAGCGATTATCTGACCATGAATTATTATGATGTCCATCATGCAGGACTTGGTCAAGAAGGTCTTGATTTATTGGATACCAAAGAACGTGATATCGATTTGGTTGTGCTAGATCTTATGCTGCCTGATATGGATGGTATGCAAGTTTGCCAAAAAATTCGCGGCAACAAGAATAATATGACCAATAAAGTCCCTATCATTATGCTCACCGCTAAAGGCGACACGACAGATCGCGTGCTGGGGCTAGAGATGGGGGCTGATGACTATATATCAAAACCATTTGAGCCGCGTGAACTCTTGGCGCGTATTCGTTCGGTTATTCGCCGACATGAGCAGCCTAATCAAGCAGACAGTCAATCGGATAGTCTAACGTTTGGTCGTTTAAGCGTCTTCCCTGACAGTCATGAAGTCACTATTGATGATCTGCCCGTACGCTTGACGACACATCAGTTCCAGTTGCTACATTATTTTGCTACTCATTCTGGCAAAGTGCTGAACCGCGAACAATTGTGGCAAGCGATGCCAAATGATGACAGTTCAGACAATATCGATCGCGCAATCGATGTGCATATTTCACGTCTACGTGCTTTAATTGAGGACAATCCACGTCAGCCAAAACGTATTATTACGGTTCGCGGCGTCGGTTATCAATTTGCCACCGATCAGGTTTAGTCAGTAGTAAATAAGCCAGTAGTAAATAAAAAGTTAAACTGCTTTAAAGCTGTTCGTTAAAAGGGGTATCATACTTATGATACCCCTTTTATGCTTGCTAATATAAAACGATATAAGCATAAAGTGATATAAGCACCTGATAATAGAGATGATTTAATGCAGCAATTGGGTTTTCGTTCCGTATTTGCTAAGCTATTTGCCAGTGTTATGCTGGCACTTATCTTATTTGCCGTTGCGATGGTGCTATTGACGCAGCTGGTACATGACAAAGATGCTGGTATCCGCTCAGAGGTATTGGCGACGCAAATTTTAGGACAAATAGACCCGTTTTTGCATGAGCTAAACATCGCTGTTAGCAAGGACAATCGTTTACAGTCACGCTTTATGCTGGCGGTAGTCAAAAAAAGCTTTGATATCTTTGATGAATCATTACAGGCAAAGATGGGCTTATATGACAGCGAAGGTCGTTTGCTGATGCAAACGGACAATAGCGATTTGCCGTTAGAGTTACCGGCACCGCCTTCCTTATTGTCACGTGTATTTCCTTCATTTGCCGAGACTTCCCCGACCAAGCAAGCCCAAGTCTATAGTAGTACAGGCTATACGCTATTGTATGAATCACGTTTGCCGCCTAAAAAACCGGTTCTCTCTGCGGCGCTGAATTTATTTACTGGTACGCTGCTGCTACTACTGATTATGGCTGGCGTCCTTTGGTGGATTGCCCGTAGCATCACTTGGCGCATCAATCAGTTGAGTCAGCAGATGGCTCAGCTCGGTGATGGCGATTTTACGGTACGAGTCAATGCCCGTGGTAATGATGAAATTGCTTCGCTCGCACGCGGATTTAACCAAGCCGCACAAAAAATTGAACATCTTATCGATGCCAATAATTTATTACTAGCGCATGCCTCTCACGAGCTGCGCACCCCCATCACTCGCATTCGCTTGCAGATTGAGATGATGGATATGCTAGCTGGCGCTCTGCCAACCGATACCAAAGAAAAGTTTGATAAGCGCGCCCAAGCGATTAATCGCGACTTGTCGGGTCTCAATGATTTGGTCGAAAGTATCTTACTAGTGAGCCGCTTAGACGCTGGACATGCCTTACAGCAAGTTGAACATTTAGACTTGTATGACTTGGTGAATCAAGAACGGCAACACTATCCTGAAGCGACTTTAATTGGTGAGCATATTGCGATTGATGGTCAATCATCGATGCTTACTCATTTAATTCGTAACCTACTAACCAACGCCATGCTGCACGGAAAACCTCCAGTAACGGTACTGCTTTATGGCGTGCAAACGATTGATGAAGCTGACGAAATCCCTGATTTTTTATTACAAACAGTGCTATGCAGTAGCTTTTCTGATTATAACAACTCAGATTTTGACTCCTATGATGAGTCGCCTAGCAGTGTTAATGGGCTTGAAGAAAATAAGCATAATCTACACACCTTATCAAATCTTGATGACTCTTTTAGTGCCGCCAATCATAAGCCAAAAGTAGAAACCAGCGAGCATCTAACGATGTTACCCGCACCCGATATCTACAAAAATGGCGAAAACGTAGTCATTAATAATGATGTTAATACTGATATTAATACTGATATTAATACTGATATTAATACTGATATTAATACTGATAACGATAGTGATGATGGCATAGAGACAGCTGACGATAGCCTCGGCACCAGCATCACGCACCAGCAGGACACAACAGAACCTGCCATCACTATAGATGCGTCTAAAACTATTGCTAAACCTTCACTAATTGCCAATTACCATAACTTTACTACCGATTTGACGGATAAAATTAAAAAAGTTATGTGGCGTGCCGTTCCTGAAAATCATGAACCTTCTGTAATCTCTGTAGATAATGATATCGATAGCAAGTCTATAAATAACAACAAAGAAGGTGGTGATAAGGTTAGCAAAACTAACCCTGTTGCTGTGAAAGAGGATATTAAAAGCTATTCTAAAGAGAACGGTGCCACACTTAAAGAAAGTCTATTTAGCAAGCATTTGAAGAAACCTAAAGCCGAACCAACACGTCCACCACCAAAATATGCTGTCATGGCAGTGATTGATGAAGGCGCGGGTATCCCTGAAAATAAACGCGAAGAAGTCTTTAGTCCATTCGTGCGCTTACAGCAAAAGAATAAAGGCTCAGGGCTTGGCTTATCATTGGTTGCGCAAATTGTCACCGCCCATCAAGGACGTATCATCACTGACACTATTAATGGTCATACTCGATTTTTAGTGGTCTTACCTGTCAAACAAGACCCTCATTATAATTACCATGATAACCGTGACTGACTCTGCAAGCTCATACTATAAAATGTCAGATGCTATGTCATTCATGCTAACCGCTTATCTATGTCATCCACATCTCGTTTGATATAGATACAGTCTGTTCAAAATAAAAAAGACGCATTCAAAATACACACCAAACTGGAATTATCAGCCAGTGATGGATGTCCGTATCCAAAACACCCGATAATATGCTATATTAGCGCCCCTTATTCTAGGGTTATTGAGGTTGTTTTCAACTTGAGTCTCTACTATAAAGAGACACTGCAACAGCCTCTTGACTATTAAAAATATTTATTGAATTTTGAGCCCTCCATGAGTGACATGATTGTCTTACACGATGTGACCAAAAGTTTTTTAAGTGACCGGTCTATAAAAGATAAAGACGGCAAGCCACATTGGTTTACTGCTGTCGAGCCGACGTCACTAACTGTTCAGCAAGGCGAAATCTTTGGTTTGATGGGTTATTCGGGCGCTGGTAAATCTACCCTCTTACGTCTGATTAATTTACTTGAGCGTCCAGATTCTGGTCAAGTGATTATAGATGGTACTGATTTGACCACATTATCTGCCAGTGATTTACGTATTGCTCGGCACAATATCGGTATGATTTTCCAGCAATTTAACCTGATGTCCAATCGCACTGTCTTTGAAAATGTCGCCTTTAACTTAACGGTAGCCGGCTATCCTAGTCGCGATATTTATAAGCGTGTCATGGATTGCTTAGAAATCGTTGATTTGACCGACCGCGCCAACCATTACCCTGCGCAGCTATCAGGTGGGCAAAAGCAGCGTGTCGGTATCGCCCGCGCTATTGCCCCAAGTCCTAAAGTTTTACTTGCTGATGAACCTACCAGTGCGCTTGACCCTGCGACGACACGCAGCTTATTGAGTTGCCTACGTGATATTAATGAACAACTTGGCGTGACCATTGTCATCGTGACCCATGAAATGAGTGTCATTCGTAGGCTATGTGATCGCGCTGCATTGTTACATCAGGGACAATTACTCGAAGTCGCAGATATACGCGACGGTCTCATTCAGGCCACCACCCCAATTGGCAAAGGCTTAGTCCACGAAGACTAATGAGGCAGGAGAAATAAACATGTTAACCGGTGCTGAATTATCCGCCTCCATAGATAAGCTGCTCGTACTGCGTAAAGAGATTTGGCAAGCGTTTGTAGATACCTTTATTATGCTTGGTATCTCAACAACAGTAGCCATCCTTATCGGTGGTCTGTTTGGGATATTCTTATTTTTATCCAGCGATCGGCAGTTTTTGCAAAACAAGACGTTATACGGTGTGCTTGGTGCTATCACGAACTTTATGCGCGCTTTTCCATTCGTGATTTTGATGATCGCGATGAGCCCTTTTACCAAAGCCATCGTTGGCACAGGTATTGGACCAATCGCAGCATCGTTGGTATTGGCGATTGCTGGCTCGTTCTATTTTGCACGCCTGGTCGAACAAAACTTACGTGAAGTACCCCGTGGTATCATTGAAGCGACCGAATCCATGGGTGCCCGTCCACTGACCATTATCAAAGTCTTGCTCAATGAGGCGCGCTCTGGACTGGTCTTGTCCGTGACGATTCTCTGTATCAGCTTGCTCTCTTTTTCCGCAGCGGCCGGTATGATTGGTGGTGGCGGTTTGGGTGATTTAGCCATTCGTTATGGTTACTATCGCTACCAAACTGAAGTGATGGTATTTATCGTCATTATGCTATCGATTATGGTCATCGGTATTCAGGCTTCTGGCAACTGGATAGCGACTCGTTTGGATAAGCGTTAAAATCGGCTTATAGCATCAGCTATTGGTAGTCTAGGAACCCTTATTATGAATAATACTCAGGGTTTAATGCCGATTCATCCTAAGCAAATGCTTGACTTTGTAACTGATTCCCTTTAATTTTGATACTATCTTAACAACCTTTAACTTAGCAGCATTACTATTCATAATGTTGCTTTTTTAATGTTGACGTTTTATCTCCTGTTCTCTATCCCTTATTAAGGAAGTTCCATGAAATTAACAGATATCAGCCGTCAGCTAGCGACTGCATTTGCTGCTGTTGGCGTATCAAGCCTAGTGTTGGTTGGTTGCAACAATTCATCAGCACCAGAAGCCACCAAAGAGCCCGTTACTGAAGGCACTAGCGCAGAAACTGCGGCGACCAGTGATATCGACCCTGAACATAGCAAAATCATTATCGGTACGACCGAAGGTGACTTTGCAGATATGGTTCGTAACCAAGTAAAAGGTTCATTAGAAGCCCAAGGCTATGAAGTTGAGCTAGTAACTTTTACCGATTATGTCCGCCCAAACATTGCTTTGGCAGATGGCGATTTAGACATCAACATCTTCCAACATAAGCCTTATCTAGATACTTTCAAAAAAGAAAATAATCTTGATTTAGTAGAAGTCTTTCAAGTACCGACTGCCCCGCTTGGTGTTTACTCAGGTAAAAAGACTAAAATCGACGATGTATTTAAGGGTATGAGTGTCTCTGCACCGAATGACCCAAGTAACTTTGCTCGTGCTTTAGTGATGATGAATGAACTTGGCTGGATCACCCTAAAAGACAATATTGATCCTCTTACTGCTTCAAAAACTGACATCGCTGATAACAGCAAATACGATATCAAAATCGTTGAGCTAGAAGCAGCGCAGCTACCTCGTGCGCGTGATGAAGTGGACTTTGCTATCATTAATGGTAACTACGCCACCGATGCTGGTATCAAGCTGACAGAAGCGTTATTCCAAGAGCCAAGCTTTGCTTATGTGAACTGGTCAGCCATCAAAACTGCAGATAAAGATAAAAAATGGGTGAAAGACGTCACTGAAGCTTATAATTCAGATACCTTTAAAAAGTATGCCCATGATAGCTTCCCTGGCTATAAATATCCAAAAATTTGGGGTACTGATAATGCCGCTGCCCCTACAGCGGACACTGCACCGGTAGCAGAAGCTGCTACTAAATAATCGACACCTAGCAACTTCCAAAGCAGTTAATTTAAACTCATAGACTGTTTTTAAAAGTTAAATAAAAAAAGCCCATTATTTTTAAATAGTGGGCTTTTTTTGGTCTAGATTTTGTTGCATACACAATCATTTACTAAAAATGACGTTACAGCCTGTTTGTGGTTTGTAGGAAAGCGTCACTCGCACTATCGCTGACGACTGATTTTTTCTATAGTGGATAAGCTAAATAGAAATTAGAATACCACTACTTATTTTTCTATTAATAAATCAAAAAAACAACAAGGATAATAATATGCGTGCTAAAACTTATAATATTCGCACTGCTGGACAAGCAAACATTCCGGTACTCGGGCTTGGGACTTGGCAGTCAACCGGTCAGGACTGTATCGATGTGGTCAGCCAAGGTCTGAAAATGGGCTACGAGCATATTGATACCGCTCAAGCTTATGACAACGAAAAGGAAGTAGGACAAGGTATCAAGCAATCAGGTGTCGCTCGCGATAAGTTCTTTTTAACGACGAAAATATTTCCTGATGATATGAAGTTTGAACCAGAAAAACTCATCGCCGCAGCCAAGCGTTCTTTAGAAAACTTAGATACCGATTACGTTGATTTGCTGTTACTACACTGGCCAGATGACCGTGTGCCATTATCCGAAACCATCCCTGCGCTATGCGAGCTACAAAAACAAGGTTTAACCCGTAATATTGGCGTGTCTAACTTTAATATTGCCAATATTATTGAAGCCGAGAAATATGCTGATGTGCCGATTGTGGTCAACCAAGTCGAGTTTCATCCGTTTATTAAGCAAAAAACCTTGCAGACTTTTTTAAACAATCACCATATTTTATTAGAAGCTTACTCGCCACTCGCACGTGGTGATGTCTTTGATAATGAAAACATTAAAGAAATTGCTGACAAGCATGGTATTACGCCCGCACAAGTATCGTTGGCTTGGATTCTATCCGATAAGCACCGTATCGCTATTCCAAAGACATCTAACCCCGATCATCTGCAAGGTAATCTAGACGCTATCAATGTGCAATTGAGTGCCGATGAGATTGAGAAAATAAGCGGCTTAGCTCGTGCTGATGGTCGTAAAATTAAGCATCCAGACTATTCTCCTGAGTGGGATGATTAAGCGCTAATAATTATTTAAGCATGACGAATAAAAAAAGCCAGCGATTAAATATCGCTGGCTTTTTTATAGCTCTCATTACTTAAGTACTAATTTTGCCACTTAACCATGATCTTTTTAGAAAAACTACTGTTGCAACGTCTTAGTCTCATGAATCTTTTCAGCAGGATTGTATTGCTCAGAAGAAGGTACTGCACCGATACGATTATTTTCCTTCATCGATTTGGCAACTTCTGGTGGCATATAATTTTCGTCATGCTTCGCTAATACCTCGCCTGCGACAAAGGTCTTACCTTGCATTTTACCGGTAGCAACTACCCCTGAATTCTCAGCAAACAAATCT
The DNA here is from genome assembly GCF_900168255.1 of Psychrobacter sp. DAB_AL43B. Taxonomy (NCBI): domain Bacteria; kingdom Pseudomonadati; phylum Pseudomonadota; class Gammaproteobacteria; order Moraxellales; family Moraxellaceae; genus Psychrobacter; species Psychrobacter sp. DAB_AL43B. Next base: position 2,821,897 of record NZ_LT799838.1, read on the forward strand.
GGCAAGATACCTTGGTAAGTCACTGGCACTGTCGATTCAAAGTCGGTGATAGCGAATTCAATGCTCAAAGGGTCATTTGGCGCACGCTGAACACTACCAGCGACTACCATACCACCGGCGCGAATGCGTTTATCTTGGGGTGCTTCACCTTGCGCAATGGACGTAGCGTCAAAGTAGTAGTCGGTCTGTTGCCCAATAGCATAAATAACCAGCACCACGGCTATCGCCGCCCCTGCAAGCGTAAACATAACCCACATCAGTTTTTTGCGACGAACTGCGTTCATACCACTACCTCATTGGTGAATCACTATTTTATAAACTATCAATCTATAAAACAGAAAATATTAAAGAAACTACCATTAGAAAAACGTTCTAAAAATGTCTTTCTAATCGTACTCTTCTAATACCTATATGGTAGCATTTTTTGCATAAATCAATAAGCCCCATCGCAACTGATGAGGTCATATATTTACCATTAGGATGTGACGATATAATGAGCCAAAACAATGAGGTTGGATTGTTTTTACGAAGCAGAGTGTTTGGTTGCAGGTATAGAAGGTTTGGCAGTGCGCTGTGCCTGCCGCGCTTGTTGAATAGTCAGTTGCTTTATCAACGCTTGTCTTTGTCTGCGACTATATATAATAAAAACCAACATCACGCCAACGGTAATTGCCCAGCATGACCAGACAAAAACACCATGCTCACCCATGGCGATAAACTCAGATACGCTATAAAAGTATGGCTGCATTATATTTTCCTAGCCGTTATTTGGTTTGTCGACGTTCATTTGGCTTGCCCGCGAATATATTCTTTCACCCATGCCTTACCTTGGTCACGGTATAAAATTAGGGTATTGGTACGGTAAATCGCCAATGTTGCTACCAGTAAATAACCACCAATCATCATTAGCAACAATGGCATCCACATGTCAGTAGACATTTTTGGTGCTGCGGTTAAGGTAAAGGTCGAGCCTTGATGTAAAGTATTCCACCACTGTACCGAATATTTAATAATAGGCAGATTCACGGCACCGACAATAGATAGAATAGCCGCCGCTTTGCCACGGTTGGCAGTATGCTCAAAAGCGGCAAATAATGCCATGACGCCCGCATATAAAAACGCCAAAATCAACATCGAGGTCAAACGTGCATCCCAAACCCAATACGTGCCCCATGTTGGTTTTGCCCAAATCGAGCCAGTCAACAAGCTAATTACGCATAATAAAAAGCCCATGGGAGCAAGTGCCTGCGCCACAAGACTGGCTGTTTTAATCTTCCAGACTAAATAAATTACCCCTAACACTGCTAAAGCGAAATAAATGGAGATGGCAAGACTAGCAGCAGGAACATGAATAAAGATAATACGATAGCTATTACCTTGTAGGTAATCGGGCGGCGCAAAGGCTAAGCCCCAAACACTACCAATGAGCAGACAGATACCGGCTAATATCGCTAGCCACTTGACCCAAGGCGCAAAGATTCGAAAAAACTGCTTGGTACCCACCGTGGTCAAGAAAACTTGCCAAATACGTTGCCACAGGCTAGGAGATGAGACATTATTGTTGGGCATGAGAATGAACCTATTGCATAGCTTGTTGGTTATAGTCGATATAACGCGCCATTGGCGCTATTATTCGCTACCTTGCTGGCGTTAAAGGCTGAATAGAATCTACAGCTGACTGTTTGTTTAATAGGCTATTATAGCAAAGTTGCCGATTTTCACCATGCTGTTAACATAAAGGCTTTTTATAAGAGTTTTAATAATGCGCCATTTTTTATTTTTAATTGAGCCACGCCATTTTTAAGGTCATCGCAATCACCCATGGCATGACCAAAACTGAGATGATACTGCCTGCTAATAACAAGGCTAAAATAGGCAGCCCATTGAGGCCGCTGGCAAATAAATCAACGGCACCGGTGGCAAAAATCAAGACCGGCAACTGCATTGGCAAGGCAATCAAAGGCACCAATACTGCCCCATTCTTCAATGACAAGGTCAAACTGCTCGCAACGGCTGATAACATCAGCAGCATCGGACTACCGGTGACAATAGAAGCCATCAATATCCACGCTTCAAACCAGCTGAGCTGAAATAAGGGCACGGCAAGTAAACTTAACGCGGCTACAATGCCACTGCTAAATACCCAGTGAATCACTAAACGGATAAGCACCCAGAGCGGCAGCGAGGCTTTTGCGACGACTAATTGCGCAAGTGTGCCATTATCAAGGGCAGGCTTAAACAAGCCATCGATACCCATGACCAGTGACAATAAGGCCGCAATCCATACCGCCGACACCCCAAGGCGTTGCAATAAAGCAGGCTCACTACCAACCGCTAGCGGAAATAAGGTAATAATTACTAAAAACAGCACCAAAGGATACAACCATTGCACCGCACCTTGCTGCTTAACTTGCCATTCGCGTCGCCATAATTGCCTAAAGCTGATACCGCGCGCCACTGATGCGATTACGTTTGAGCTTTTATTGACTAGCTGTATGGGATTTTCTTGTATTGAGCCATCTCTCATTATCCATCCTTCCACTTATACTTATCGCACTTATACTGCTAGTATTTATACCATGTAATCTGACAAATCGAGCACTTGATTGGCAACGCCCACTGCTTGATGACTGGTCATTAATATCGATCCACCAGCATTAGCAAAATCACGCAACCTGTCCTCCATTCGTGCCACCATATCGACATCAAGCGCGGTAAAGGGCTCATCGAGTAACCATAAAGGCGTCACTTCAGGCGTCAATAAATATAGCCGTGCAAGGGTGATACGGCGGGTTTGTCCAGCAGATAAATGGCTTGAGCTGATAGTCTCAAAGCCTTGCAACCCTACCCAAGCTAGGGCGTCATCAATATCAGCGGTGCTAGGTGTGATACCATATAAATTCAGCAGAAAGATTAGGTTTTGTGCAACGGTGAGATTTGGATGAATGCCCAACTGGTGCGATACATATAAAGGCTGAATAGGCAAACTTGCTGCTCCTTGGTAATAAACCTCACCCTCCAGCACTGGCAACAACCCAGCCAGCTGCATCAGTAACGTCGTCTTACCTGTACCGTTGGCACCCACTAAATGGCAAATACTGCCAGCTACTAGATTGAGTGCAACCCCTTCACATAAAGGGATTTCACCGCGCTGAACTGTCAGCTCATCAAGCGCAAGTAAGGCTGTATTCAAAGCCGTCATCCAAACCTCACATTATTTATTAAGCAGCAGTCGATATTCATCACAAACAAAGACGATGTTCATGGCATAATACTTTATGCTTACCACAACCACACAGTATAACAAATTGTCGATTACTATGACCTCAAAACCTATGCAGACTTCAAAAGATATCCAAAACTTAGACCCACAAGCGTTAACACTAGACAGTTTAATCGATGCGCAAGTTGCTTTTATGCAGCAATGGCTGCGTAAGCAAGCTGAACCGCTCAGTATAGAAGCTTGGCAGTGGTTAGGCGCGCAGCCACTCAGTAAATATGTCAGCGCAGATGATTTGCAGCGTCTGATTAATGACTGGCTACTGAATCATCCGCTAAGTGATGTGCTGCGTAAAGATATCCGCGATATCTTGCATACTGTTATTTATCATCCAGTCAATGACAATATGCCTTTATCTGAATTGATTGATGACACTCAGGTTGAGATTCTTGCTGGCTATGTGGGTAGTCATGACGAGCAGCGTAATATATTGATTCATACGCTGGTCGGTAACGACACATTTGCAGATTTACTAACACAAACGCTCTATCACGCCATCAACGACTTTATGGAAAATACGCTAGATAAAGCAGGCGGTGTCGGTAAACTCATGAAGCTTGGGCGCAGCTCTTTTGAAAAAGCCACCAACAAAAACCTCGATGAGAAGTTGCAAACGTATCTGCACCGGAATATTAAAGATTTAACTCGGCGAGCAGAAGTAAATGCTCAAGCGCATTTATCAAATGAAGAAGTTGCGCGATTGATAGTCACGGGCTGGGCACGAATTAAAGAGCAGCCGATTAGCGAAATACAGACCTATTTACGGGATGAGCCGAACGATAGCAGCATTGAGCATATCGAAGCCAGCATCCAACAAAGCTATAACCGCCTGCGTTTGTCACCTTACTTGCATAGCTTAGTCGCGGCGAGCGTCGATACTTGGTATAACAATCATCAGTCCGATACTATTGCTACCGTCGCAACAAGCTTACATATCGACGAGCAGGCGATAATGCAATTGAGTACCACCCTACTGCCTATCATAAATGACGCTCTTGAAAGCTCATGGCTGACGGCACATACCCGTGAGATGCTACAAGCATTTTATGCGCAGCCTAACATCAAAGATGGTTTGGTGTTTAGTGACAATTAATTTACTATTTTAGAAGATTGCTTATCCGGCTTTATTATTAATTCTTACTATCAATCATTTATTGGCTAGCACAATATTTATGAGTCAACGTACTAAGCTCAACTTATGGCAAAAAATTAAACAGCTGCTAACAGCATCGACTGTGCAGTCTGCTATTGATGAAATAAAAACGCCTGAGGATACGCCAGCAGCCAAGGTTGATAATGAGAGCAATACGTCGCAAGCGGAGAATTATAGCTTAAAGGCTCATAATGCGGATATTAGTAATTCTAATAGCAAATCTGATAGCAATTCTATTAGTAGTGTTGCTACGGATATTGATGCTGACACTGACATTGATATTGATATTAAGAGCACCTCGGAGCCACATAGTAATGACGGCATATCTATTGTCGATTACCTTAAACAGTATTTTAATGGCAAAGATTGGCACTATACCCATTATCAACCTGCAACCAACGATAGCCAACAGTCGCACCATTTATTTTTAAGGATGCGAAATAAGCAGCTCGATTGTGGCTATTTGTTTCGTGTGCAAGAGACAAACAATCTGCTGGCAGTCTATGGTGTTTTGCCATTTTTAATACCAGAGAGCCATCAAAGTGCCGCCATGCTTCTCATCACCCAAATTAATTATGATATGTTGATTGGCAACTTAGAAATGGATATCAACGATGGCGAGATACGCTACAAAAATGCTATCGATATCGAAGCAGTAGGTATTGATGACGATATCATTGAGCATTTATTGCAAAGTGTTGTCGCGATGACGACGGTTACCTATGAGATATTTAGTGATTTGATCAGCAACCAAGATCCTGCTAAAGAGTTGCAAACCTTATTGACGCAACTACGCCAACAAGCAGACTCACGAACGTTTTTTTTGCCAACTCAATTTGTGCAATAAAACATCACTATCTTTAGCAATCACCTTGCGCTCAATATGTTATTTTAAAAACACCTCTTTCAAAAACCAAACCTTTAGAAAATCATCAACATTATGCTAAAAATTGCCTACTCTGACATTTTTTGTTATTCAGTGCCCGAAAAACACCGCTTTCCGATGCAAAAATACACCATGATTCCTGAGCGCCTATTGGCAGAAGGCACTATCAGCGCCGATAATTTTTTTGCGCCTGCACGCTTGAGTGAAGCTGAGATTTTAACTACCCATACGCAAGAGTATTGGTACAAGCTTAAGACCCAAACGTTGCCAAGAAAAGAGGCTCGAGCTATCGGCTTTGAGATGACGCCAGAGCTGGTAGAGCGTGGTCGATATATTGCTCACGCAACCTATGAATGTGCGCTTTATGCGCAGCAATATGGCGTGGCAATGAATGTCGCGGGCGGTACCCATCATGCGTTTGCTGATCATGGTGAGGGGTTTTGCGTCTTTAATGATGTTTGTATTGCCAGTAACTTATTATTAAATCGTGGATTGGCGCAAAAGATTTTGGTGGTCGATTTGGATGTTCATCAAGGTAATGGTAACGCTAACATCATGACAGACGAGCCTCGCGTTTTTGTTTTTAGTATGCATGGCGCAAAGAATTATCCATTTCGCAAACAAGTATCAGACTTAGATATTGAGCTAGATAACGATACCGGTGATGAAGAATATTTACAGATTTTGATGGATATACTACCCCGTTTAATCGCTGATTTTGTACCGGATATCATTTTTTATCAGTCTGCTGTAGATGTCCTTGCAACGGATAAGCTGGGTAAACTGGGACTAACGATAGAAGGGTGCAAGGCTCGTGATGAATACGTCTTACGCCAAGCAAAAGCGGCCAATATTCCAGTGGCTATCGTCATGGGTGGCGGTTATTCAGAAGACATTGAAGATGTGGTTGAGGCGCACTGTAATACTTTTCGGCTGGCGCAGCAGATATTTTTTGATAAAACGGCTGGCGAATCTGTAGCGTCAGCGGCGAATCTCGCTACTATTAAGTCATGAACGACGCAATACCCTGCCAACCGACACGAATACCAAGTACCGTTAGGATCAATAAAATAAGCTGACGAAAACGCGCTTGCGGTAAATAGCGACGTAAGCGAATACCGACTAAAAGCGCGGCAATAGACAGTACACTTAGGAAGGTAATCAGCTGCCATTCCTCACTGCTTAGCGCCATAATAGGCTCGCGCAGGACGATAATTTGGGCGATTTTACCTAAAAAATAGCACATATTACCAACTTTAGCGACGGTGTTTTTATCGTTACTGGCAGACAATAGGTACATCATCAGTATGGTCGACATGGCGTTGGTCGCGCCGCCAATGATGCCTGCACTAAATCCAACGGCAATCAGCACAGGCTTAGTATCGGGTAGACGAATTTGTTTACCGAGCAGGCTACTTAAGACATAAAAACCAATGACAGCTGCCAATACCAATAAAATATAAGCGCTATCTACCCATAACAATAGCTTTGCGCCTAGAATACTACCGAGTAAGCTGGTTAACGCCAGCAACCAATAGCGTCTGCCATAATAGGTAAAGTTTTGCCAGATCGTGCGACCGCCACCTGCCAGCCAAGTCATCGCATTGAGTAATAACGATGGAAAAATGACTAAGACAATAGCATGAGGTAACGGATACATACTGGCAAGCGCGGTGGTAGTCACTAAAGTCACACCAAGCCCGCTAATACCATGTAGCAATGATGCCAGTGCAAAGATAGCTATCAGCAATAGCGTCTGTGTGCTATCACCATCTATCATGCCTGTCATATCAGCCTTACCAATCAAAGCTTACTGTCTTTTTCTATACTTATGCTTATATAACGAGGCTTTACACTCATCATTGCACTAACCCTTGTACTAGCCACTGCATTAAGCATTGCATTAAGCATTGTGACGTTGCCAGATTGCCCCGCCAATAATACTTACTAACTGCTCAGCGATCTTATCTTTACTCGCCTTATCAAGCGTGATGCTATCGTGTTCATAACGCTCTGAGAAAAACACCTCCATGGCATTATCATCACTCGCAAAACCAATATCTGCCCGCGAGACATCATTACAAGCAATCAAATCTAGGTCTTTAGACACGAGCTTACCACGAGCATAACGCTCAACATCTTGCGTTTCTGCCGCAAAACCAACGACAAATAGCGCTGGATGAGCAAGCGAAATCGTCGCTAAGATATCAGGGTTTTTCACCAAGCTCAGCGTCATCGTATCTTGGGTTTTTTTAATTTTTTGCGGGGCGGCTTCTTCGGTACGATAATCCGCTACAGCCGCCGTTGCAATAAAGATATCAGCGGCACGCGTATCATATTGGCTATTAGCACTAGCTAAGCTATCATGATCCAAATGCGTATGGTCATCACCATGTTCATCACCACAGCCACAGTCATCGTGATGATGATCATGGTTGTGATGGTCATCTTGCTCATCTTCAACGACATACTGTAGGGCGCTATGCGTACCTTGCACACACTGCTGGGCAGCAATCAGCATCTCTTTAGCCGATAATACATCAATGCGCGTGACATTAAGCGGTGTCGGTAGAGCCACTTTACCACCGGCAATCAAAATAACCTCGGCACCAGCAGCAACACAGGCGCGCGCTAAAGCAAAACCCATTTTACCAGTCGAGTGATTGGACAAATAACGTACCGGATCGATTGCTTCAACCGTTGGACCTGCGGTAATCACTACTCTCTTACCTGCTAATAGCTGCGGTGTCGTTTGCATTGCATTAAACAACAGCACTTCGGCTAATAATGCTTCCGGCTCAGGCAATCGCCCTGCGCCTACATCGCCGCACGCCTGCTCACCACTTGCTGGCGTAATGATTTGATAATTCATATCACGCAGGGTTTGCACATTTAGGTTAACCGCTGGATGTGCCCACATTTGCTGGTTCATCGCCGGTGCAATAATGACTGGTGCCGTCGTTGCCAGACATACAGTCGTTAGCAAATCATCAGCCATACCCATCGCAAGCCGTGCCAAAGTATTGGCGGATGCCGGCGCTATCACGACCAAATCTGCCCACTTCGCAAGCTCAATATGACCCATACCCGCTTCCGCTTGCTCATCGAGTAATGAGATATGCACCTCATTACCAGTCAAAGCTTGTAACGTTAATGGGGTAATAAAGGCTTGCGCGCCTGAGGTCATAATAACGCGCACCTCAAAGCCTGCCTTAATTAATAGACGGGCAAATATAGCAGATTTATAAGCGGCGATACCGCCGGTGATAGCAAGCAGGATATTTGACATAAGCGTGACATCAGCAAAGAATTGAAAGATAAAAATTGCGCTTATAGTAACAATTATGCGATAAGTTAGGGGAAGTTTTCTAGATTTATCTTATTTATCGAGTATTAACTGCATTTCAAGGAGTGACAATGGCGATCAAAGACTGGCATGAAGATGACCGACCGCGTGAAAAGCTACTCAAATTTGGCGCAGCCCATTTATCTGATGCCGAAATATTAGCGATATTCCTACGTACCGGTACGCGATCACAGTCAGCCATAGAGCTGGCTCGTCATCTGATTGATCAGTTCGGTAGCCTCGCAGAACTCTTAGCTGCGCCTCAAGAGACCGTGCTTGCTTGTCATGGTATTGGCCCTGCTAAGTACGCGCAGATACTTGCGTCACTTGAGATGGGCAGGCGCTATTTAGACAGTCAGCTTAAGACTGGTCAAGCATTAGGTCGCTCACAAATGGTCAAAGATTACATTAGCACTCAGTTACGCGGTGAACCTCGTGAAGTCTTTGCGGTACTCTGTTTGGACAATGCGTTAAATTTAATCAATTTTGAGATATTATTTACAGGTGGCATCTCTTCTTGCTCAGTCTGCATCAAACATGTGCTGCGTCACGCTTTGAGCCACGCTGCCAGCCAGCTTATCGTCGCTCACAACCATCCTCATACAGATGCTACACCATCAACGGCAGATAATCTTTTGACCTATGAGTTAAAAAAAGCCTGTGATTTAATAGACTTATCTTTAGTTGACCATATCATTGTGGGACGCAATGAAACCTTATCTTATGCCGAGAGCTTCTTGCCGCCTTTTGGCTAGTTAGCTACAAATGCTATTTTTTTAGATATATGAGAAAATCCTGATACATATTATCGACACAGCGTAGCATTTCCGCTCTTGATAGTTATAAACAACTGTTTCATATTGGTAGTTAACTTTAATTTTAGCTTGGAACTTTAAATAATTTAGAAAATACATTGTTCTGCGATGTTCAATTTCCATTTATCGAACTTCCATTTACGGTCACTTATGCGGTCACTTGTAAAATTAATTGCTTTAAACCAGACATAAGAATAAACATCAACCTTATTCTATAAAAGCAAATGATTGAAATATAAAACAAAAATTATATTTATTTCAAAATTTCCTATTCACTTACATTTTTTACGCTGTTGATTTGGCGTTATAAAGGAGGCAGTCATGGCCATTGGCTTATTTATTTTGGCAGTAATCATTCAATTAGCCATGGTGTTGGCCATCTTTTTGTTGTCTTTATCACGTGTTACTGGCAGTGTTGTTGCCCTGATCACCGTCCTTGTCACCGCCTTTATCAGTCCATGGTCGCTTATTTTAGGCATACCGCTAGCACTACTTTGCCTAGTCCTACTCATCGCTCCTATTCGTCAAACACTGATCACCAAACCCGTTTATAAAACCTTGGGCGGTGCGATGCCTAGTATGAGTGATACGGAGCGTGAAGCCCTTGATGCTGGTACCAGCTGGTGGGAAAAAGAGCTGTTTATGGGTGCGCCAGATTGGGATACCTTTGCTGAATACCCTTATCCTCAATTATCAGCAGAAGAACAAAGCTTTATTGATAATGAAGTAGAAGCGCTATGTATGATGCTCGATGAGTGGCAAATCCACCATGAAGATAAAGAGCTGTCACCAGAGGCGTGGCTGTTTATCAAAGCCAATGGCTTTTTGGGATTAATCATACCGAAAGAATATGGCGGTTTAGAATTTAGCTCTTATGCCCAAAGTCGCGTGATGAGTAAAATCGCTTCGCGCTCACCGACCGCCGCAGTGACCTGTATGGTACCGAACTCGCTCGGTCCTGGTGAGCTATTGATGCACTACGGGACTGATGAGCAAAAGCAACGTTGGTTACCCGGTCTTGCTAAAGGTGAGGAAATTCCCTGCTTTGGTTTGACTGGTCCAGAAGCTGGCTCTGACGCAGGCGCCATCCCTGATACCGGTGTGGTTTGTTATGGGTTGCATGAAGGCGAGCAAGTACTCGGTCTGCGTATGAATTTCTCTAAGCGCTGGATTACATTGGCACCTATCGCCACGGTCGTTGGTTTGGCCTTTAAAATGCATGACCCAGAAGGTTTGCTTGGTAATCTAGAAAAAACGGATTATGGTATTACTTGTGCGTTAGTGCCTGCTAACCATGAAGGGGTGATTATAGGCCCCCGTCACAATCCAATCGGCTCACCCTTTATGAATGGTACCGTCGATGGTAACGATGTGTTTATACCGTTAGATTATATTATCGGTGGCGTTGAAAATGCCGGACGCGGTTGGCGTATGCTGATGGAATGTTTGGGTGTTGGACGCGGTATTTCGTTGCCAGCTTTATCAACTTCAGCCAGTGAAATGACCTACTTAACTGTTGGTGCTTTTGCCAAAGTTCGTGAACAATTTAAAATCTCCGTCGGTAAATTCGAAGGCGTGCAAGATGCCACTAGTCGTATGGCCAGTAACACTTATATGTTAGAAGCCTTTCGTCATTTGGTCACCTGTGGTCTAAACCAAGGTGGTACACCATCCGTTATGACGGCAATGGCAAAATACTATGCGACTGAAACCATGCGCGAGGTAATCAATGACGGTATGGATGTCGTTGGTGGTCGCGCAGTGCAAATGGGACCTCGTAACTTTTTAGCGATTCCTTACCAAGCGATTCCTGTATCTATTACCGTTGAGGGTGCCAATATATTGACGCGCTCATTGATGATCTTTGGTCAAGGGGCGATGCGTTGCCACCCTTATCTATTCGATGAATTGCAACTGTTGCAAAGCGAAGATAAAGAAGGCGCACTCAAGCAGTTCGATACTCTATTCTTTAAGCATCTAGGTTATACCTTTAATCGCGGGGCAAAAGCATTTGTGGCAGGTTATGTCGGTGGTAGCAATCATGCACCAAGTTTTGCCGATAGCTTTACCCGTCCTTATTACAAGAACATTAACCGCTTGAGCGCAGGTTTTTCTTTAACAGCAGATATGGCATTAGGGTTGCTCGCTGGTGATCTAAAACGTAAAGAAATGCTCTCTGGGCGCTTGGCAGATATCCATGCCCACCTATTTATCTGTACAGCGATTTTACAATTTTATGAATATGGCAGCAAATCAGCAGCCGAACGCTTGCACGCTGAAGTGGCATTAAAAGATAGCCTTTATACCATTCAAGAAGCGTTTATTGCTTTATTTGCCAACTTCCCTAATCGCATGGCGGCCAGTGTGGTCAGCTTTGTGACTTTCCCAAGTGGTCGTATCTTTGCACCAGTAAGCGATGAGCTGAAACGCAAATTGGGCGATACCTTTATGGATGATTTTGCAGCCAACCCCTTCCGCGACTATCTCAAAACAATGGTTTATTACAATACTGAGCCAGATGATGTTACGGGGCGTATGGAGCATGCCTATCAAATGCTGCTCGAAGTTGAACCTTTATGGCAGAAGTTTAAAAAAGCAGAACATAAAGACAGCTTTGAAGGTTTAACCTTTGAAGATCATGTGGTCTACGCCAGTCAAAACGGTGACATTACTGAAGAAGAGGCGGAGCAGCTGATAACCTATAATGCGGTACGCTATGATTCATTATTGACCGATGTATTTGATATGCATTTATCTAAAGCTCAAGAACGTGATAATCCGCACAGTTTAGAAAATGCCGTGCATAAGCTGACAGACTATGCACAACTAAAAAACGATGCCCAATTGAAAAATGATGCACAGCTAAAGCATGATTTACCTACGGATAATATCGAGCAGATGCCTGATCATGTGGCACCAGTGACAGATGTTGAACAACCGACGGGAGATACCAATCCTGACCATGGCTATGAAAGTGATGGTGACGTAAAGATGGTCAATGAACAAGATACAGTCGAGGAAACTCGCGCACAAACAAACTTCAATGAGTCAAACCCTGAAGCACAAGCACTTAACCCTCGTCACCGTGATGCTGAATCACACCTAAGCGAGCGCATGAGCTACAACCATCGCCTAGACAATAACTCTGCTAAACCAGATAGTTTAAAAGCCGATAATACACAGCAAACAGAGAGTAGTGACCCTACATGGAAAGATGGTTTGCGCCGTGATAAAAACGACAATGTCTAACCATGATTAGTCTAGCTATATTCATTTAATTGCATTCATTTAATTGTAGTCATTTAAGTAAGCGAGATGCTCTCATCAGAGTCATCTCGCTTTTTTATTTAACCGCTCACATTACTTTTCAATATTTATTCAACATCTCTTAATTCCCTCAATTTTATATAAATTTTTGACGGATGAAAAATCTCGAACATAACCTGCCCATAATGTCACGTTATTTAAATCATAAAAAATTCTTGCAGTATCCCCAACAATTCTTTTATATTGTCCCCAAAATCTGACTTGATGGTCAGGTAACAAATTAATAGATGTCATAAAAGTCATAGTACAAGCGACATTGCACTCATGTTGATTGCGATATCTCATTTATTTCTGTGCGTGACAGATACCAAGGGTAGAGTTTATGTGGAAAAATATGGGTCTAACGGGCAAGATTATTGTTGCCATGGTGCTGGGTATTATCCTGGGTTTGGTTATAAACTATTCTGGCATGAACGCCGAAGGTAGCTTCGTTAATACTTATGTTACCAATGGTTTTTTTGCCATCATCGGTAAGCTATTTGTTAACTCACTCAAAATGCTCGTTGTGCCATTGGTTTTGATTTCGCTTATCTGCGGCGTGTGCGGTATCGGTGATATTCGTCTATTGGGACGTATTGGTGGCAAAACATTTTTCATCTATATGGTGACCACAGCCCTAGCGATTACTACTGCTATCGGGCTTGGTTCACTATTTGGTATTGGTAAGGGCATGCAAATCGAAACCAAGTCGGTTTTCGAAGCAGAGTCAGCGCCTCCCCTCCTTGATGTCTTCTCTAATATTATCCCCTCCAACCCCATCAGCGCGATGGCAAATGGCGATATGCTATCGATTATCTTTTTTGCGATGTTAATCGGTATTAGTATTTTAATGGTGGGTAAGCCTGCAAAAGGTTTGGTACAAAGCTTAGAGCTTATTAATGAAGTCATCTTGAAAATGGTGACCATCATTATGAATTTAGCGCCGTATGGTGTCTTTGCGCTGTTAACCAAAGCGATGGCAGAGCTGGGATTAGATCTTATCTGGTCACTACTAGGTTATGTCGCTGTCTTGGTTGGTGCACTCTTCTTTCACTTTTTTGTCACCATGATGGTAATACTTAAGCTGACTTCAGGTTTGTCGATTAGAACTTTTTTGGCAAAAATGCGCGAAGTACAAATCTTTGCCTTTAGTACCTCAAGCTCGAACGCCACGATTCCAATCACCCTACGCACGGTCACCAAGCGCATGGGCGTTAATAACTCAGTGGCTTCCTTTACCATTCCATTTGGTGCGACCATCAATATGGACGGCACAGCAATCATGCAAGGTACGGCGACTATCTTTATCGCCAATCTGTATGGTGTTCAATTAGGAATCACCGGATACCTGACCGTTATCTTGATGTCAGTGCTCGCCTCTATCGGTACCGCAGGCGTGCCGGGTGTGGGTCTGATTATGTTATCGATGGTATTTGCCCAAGTCGGTCTCCCTATTGAAGGTATTGGTCTGATTTTAGGGGTTGACCGTATTCTTGATATGTTGCGTACGGCAGTGAACGTTGGTGGCGACGCAGCCGTTACAGTAATCGTTGCAAAGTCAGAAGGTGAGATGGATTTGGCTATTTATAACGATCCTGATGCGGGTGCGAAAGAGATGTTTGATGGCCATATCGATGCAGACAGCGAGCGTGAATTATCAGCAGTCTTTCACGATGGCATCATAGGCAGCGAATATGATGATATTAAGCGTGGCTAATTGTGATTGATAAAGCCATATGCATAAGATAAAAATAAACCTCAGCCCATTGGACTGAGGTTTATTGTTTTACACGGCTAATGAAATTTTAGGATTGCCATCAATTAACCAAGCACATACTTAGTGAGCATCGCCAGACATACCAATACAATCATTGGGCGAATAAGTTTACTACCACCTTTAACCACCATATGTGAGCCGAAATAAGCCCCTATCGTCTGCCCGACCATCATCGCCAGCCCCACTTTCCATAAGACATTACCGCCCAAGATAAAAAATATTAACGAGCCAATATTGGTAGATAAGTTAAGCACCTTTGCCGCGCCTGTCGCTTCGATAATTTTTCGACCGCGCAGCGCCACATTTCCAAGCGCAAAAAACATGCCGGTTCCCGGTCCCATATAACCATCATAGAAGCCAATCAAGGGGGCAGCCACTTTTTGCCAAGCGCCCTCTGAGATTCGTGGTGCAGCTTCCACTTCGCCAAGTTTGGGAGCGAATAATGTATAAATACCAATCGCGGCAATCAAAAATGGAATGAGCTTCTCTAGTAAATCCGGCGGTGATAACTGTACTGCAATTGACCCAAAGATAGAACCAATAAAAGCGGCAATAATTGCTATTTTTATATTTTTGGGTTTTACCACGCCCTTTCTAATCATAGTAATGGACGCAGCCAACGCGCCTGAAGCCGCTTGTAGCTTATTGGTGCCCAATGTCAGCACAGGCGGAATATTGGCAAGCAGCATGGCGGGAATCGTCAATAAACCACCGCCACCAGCAATGGCATCGATGAAACCTGCCAGCGCGGCCACGGCCGTCAACATTAAAATAACCTCAATAGAAAGCGATAAGTCCATGACACTGACCTTTAAAATTTATGATATAAGAGAAGTAAGCCTTAGAATATTAGGCTGAGAATATGATGACTAATTAAGTGGTGAATGTTTTGATAAGCACTATTTTGACAATTGCTATTTTTATAAGCGCTTTTTTAATAAAGGTTATTTCAATAATAGCCAAGTCTGATACTAGTAATTGTTTAAAGCCGCTCATTATAAAGATAAAAGCGTAAAAAAAGCCAAAAACCTAGCAAAGTCTGCTAGATTTGTCGTATGAGGTTTTTTCGCATCAAAATGTTTTTTTGTAGGTATTTTTTCTTATAAACATTCAGTCTTCAAGGAAGAAGCAGAAATAGGTTTAACGTATTTAATTGTCTATATTGCTAATATTGTGAGAAACTAGGGCTACCTATTTACCGCATTGTTATTTATGACAGTCCATAGCAATGCGGTAGAAAAAAGCGAAATAGGCACTTGAATTTCTTGAATGATTTAGTACGTTTTATTTAGTTAATGAGGATAATATGGCAATACAAAGAGTTAGAGCGTTTTTCAACCTCGAGGCGTCGGGCGGCATTGTTTTAGCGCTGGCAGCTATCGCGGCAATGATTATTGCTAATACGTCTCTTAATACTTGGTATGAATCCTTTATTCATGCGCCCGTTGCCATTCAGATTGGTGGTTTTGCGATTGCGAAAGATGCGCATCATTGGATTAATGACGGGCTAATGGCTGTTTTCTTTTTCTTAGTGGGTCTTGAGCTTAAGCGTGAAGTGTTAATTGGTGAACTCTCTAACGTTAAGCAAATTATCTTACCCGCAGGAGCAGCACTCGGCGGTATGATGATGCCGGCCATTGTCTACCTACTCTTTAACTATAGTGAACCTGAGTTTTGGAAAGGTTGGGCCATTCCTGCTGCAACCGACATTGCCTTTGCCCTCGGTATCTTAAGCTTACTTGGCAATCGCGTACCCAACTCGCTAAAGGTATTTTTAGTATCTATTGCTATTTTTGACGATATTGGCGCCATTATAATAATCGCTTTATTTTATACCAGCGATTTATCTCTCGGCTCACTGGCTGTCGCAGCGTTGTGTCTGCCATTCTTATATCTACTCAATCGCCGTAACGTCACTAGTATCACGCCATATTTACTTATTGGCGTTATCATGTGGATTGCCGTGCTCAAATCAGGTATTCATGCCACTCTAGCAGGCGTGGTATTGGCGTTATTTATCCCCTTATTTGATCGCACTGACCCTGAACACTCACCGCTTGAAGAGCTTGAACATGATCTGCAAAATACGGTGTCTTACGGTATTCTGCCATTATTTGCCTTTGCCAATGCGGGTATCTCGTTCAAAGGTGCAGGTTTTGCTGAGCTGTTTCATTCGGTGCCACTGGGTATTGCCGCCGGTCTCTTTATCGGTAAGCAATTGGGCGTCATGATCATGTGCTGGTTAATCTTTAAACTGGGTATTTCTACCATGCCAAGAGGCATGAACTTTAAGCAAATCTATGGCGCAGCATTGCTATGCGGTGTGGGTTTTACCATGAGTTTGTTTATCGGTGGCCTCGCATTTGCTGGCGATACGCCACTATTTGATGAGCGTTTGGGAATTATTATGGGCTCAATCGTTTCTGGTATTGCCGGTTACCTGATGCTCAAAGCCACCTTAAAAGATGAAGTCAGTAATACATCTGTGGACTTAACGCATCATAAATAAGCTAAGCAGCTTTTAGTGCAAGTATTGGTCAATGTTGATGATGGGAGTAGGCAATGTGGCCATTTAGTCTGCAACTTGGGTGGCAATGGGCACCACGCTTAGCCATCCTAGGTAGTATCTACATGTTGTCAGCTTGTGCCACCTTATCTAAGCAAGAATGTATGGTCGGCGACTGGCAAGTGATTGGCTATAACGATGGCGTGGCGGGTTATGCCGCAGACCGGTTAGCGTCACATACTAAAGCTTGTGCCAAAGTTAGTATAACCCCCAACTATCAGCTATGGGAGCGCGGTCGTCAACTAGGGCTCAAGCAATATTGCACGGTCACTAGCGCCTATAATGTCGGTCGCCGCGGACGCAAATTAAATAATGTCTGCCCTATTACTATGGTAAATACCTTACAAATCGCCAATCAACAAGGCTTAGATTACTATACCCTAGATAGTCAATTAGATAAGGATAAACGGCTTTTAGAAGCGCGCGAACTAGAGTTTGATAAACTGAAAGACGGTGACATGCTAGACTTTGAGACAGAAAAAGAAGCCCGTGCTCGATTAATATCTTTACCAACAGAACTCCGAGATATTAATCGTCGTATCAATAATACTCAAAAAAAACTAAACGCATTAAATCAAATGAGTAGTGATTAAATTTCGCTAACAAGTGTACAAAACCTGATTATAAGGGCTTGTTATATTTATAATGAGCACTTGATACAGAGTAGTTGATACATATGGATTCAATCGATATGGCTGAAAAAAATAACACGAATACCCTGTATAGACACAGTAGTAACCATCATCAAACAGCTAACACTTATCAACGTCATGGTCGCACCACGGCAATTGATGACCATAGCGATCTGCAAGTATTAAAGCGAATTAAGCGTTATTTACTACCAAAAGACTTTGTTATCTCGCAAGACTTATTAGATGAGATGGTCGCCGGTTACGATATTGGCGATCCCCTAGCAGATGCTCTAGCGGCTGATGGTGTTCGCTTTGCAAAACCATTACAGCAACGTATTATCGACGGAAAAACAGACCATACTTTCGGTGACCATACTTTCGGTGACCATGTTCTCACAAATAACCCCTCATTTAACGCCTTAACCGAGCAATTTAGCCGTCATCCTGATTGGTTCGACCCCAAGCTTGCCCAGATTGGCGCCGTTGCCTATCGACGTTATCCGCTGATGTTGATTTGGCTACTGCGTAATGTCGCCCTGATGGCGGGCTACAGCATCCCTGCTCTGTCACTACCACTGATACAAACCGGCGCATTGATGCACGATGCCCTACCGCGCTTGATGCGTACTTATGCTTATATCTTGGCCGTCTCTGAACATCCACAATCGAATATGAGTGCAAGTAACCACTACAAACCTATCGACCAAGTATTGGCCATTGGCTCTGAAGGCTGGCGGCAATCGCTCAAAGTACGTCAAATCCATACCTTGGTACGGCAGAATTTACTTAAAGGTAAAGCAAAGGCGGCCACAGGCGTGATAGCAAATGCCGATCAACATCACAACCCTGATGGTAGTTGGAACAGCGCTTATTGGGGTATTCCTATCAATCAAACTGACATGATTGCTACCCACTTGCAGTTCTCATTGTTGATTATGCGCGGATTAAGATTACTTGGCGCTCGTATTAGCAAGGAGGAAGCCGAAGGTATTCTGCATCTTTGGAATCTTGCCAGCTATTGGATGGGCGTTGACTTAGATCGCTTACCTAAAGATGAAGCCGCCTGTTGGGAGTGGCTCTATACCTATTTATCCATTCAACAGCTTGATTTTAAAATGGGCCAACCACTGGCAAAAGCGTTACATGATTTGCCGCGTCAACTCATGGGTGAGGACAATCGTCGCGGGCGCTTCGTTGAGATGGTCAACGCCAGTGTGACCCGTACCTTGGTCGGTGATGATATTGGCGATGGGCTGGATTTACCAAAATCAAAAATACGTTTTGGGGTCTTATCTTCAGTACCAATTCTGTTTGCACTCGATACCGCGCGCCAGCACAATAGCACCGTTGCAGATAAACTAGAAGCGTTCCGCGCTAAGCGCCAAGATAATATGAACTGGTGGCTAAAGAAAAACGATGATTATTATAAATAAGTATAACCATGAGGATGATAAGGAGCAGATAATAGTTATAAATCATAACTAAATTAACTAGGTATTGAATATTATTATTACTAAATAGAATATGTTAAACCATTATCAATAACGTCTACAATAACTATAATAAATCCATAAAAGACGTGTTCGATCGTGGTTTTTAATGATTGCTAATATTTATAGGTAACGGGCTATCATCCGATAACCTCTATAACCGTGACTCTTGTATGCGGTAATACCATTCAAGCTGCCGATCAAAGCCCGTTTCCAACAAGCTAGCAATGACGCGTCCTGTTAGACCCCATACCGTTTCACCATCCACTTGCCAGCTTGGCGTGAGGATGGTCGCCGTTTGATCTTGCATCATATATTCTATCGAATATTCTACGGTAGGCTGAGTCAGCAAGGTTTCAAAATCCGCCCAAAAAATGCGTGAGATTTCTCCAAGTTCAGGCACTAACACTAAATCTGGGGCGATAAGCGCCACAATAGGTCGGACGCTCATGCCGCTTTTGGACGTTTGGATTGGTAATTGCCCGAGCAGTTGCACTTTATTGGGCGGTAGCGCGGTCTCTTCGCAGGCTTCCCGTAAGGCCGTGACGACGTTATTACCATCGCTAGTTTCATACTTACCACCAGCACAAGAAACTTCCCCAGCATGACTATTCATATGCGCAGCGCGGCGTGTGAGTAATAACTTAGGATGGCGTTCGTGGGTGATAGCAACCAATATCGAAGCATCAGCAATGGGTGTCTGATATAGGCTATCTAAAACACGCGCGCTACGAGAGGTATTATAAGGGTCGTACAGCACCGAACTGGCGGCGGCATTTAAAGTCTCATGCTGCACCCGTTCAGCCAACTTTCTGATGGTGGGATAACGAATAAAGTCTGGCACAGCGACTGACAACTCATCAAAACGTGCAGACTGCGAAAGGTTTAACATTATTATTGCCTTGTATTTTTATCAGTATCACGCGTCAGTATTAGCATCAACGAAAACTAACAGCGATATAAAATGAAATAGCACTATACATATACAGTTTTTTTATCATTGTACTGTAGCAATCAGCCACATCATAAAAACTGCTATCAACCATCAATTGCTCAACTGTGTCATTCATATATTATTTAGGAAACGCTAGTGGATAAGATTTTTTCATTAAATAAAATGCAGGGCAAAACTGATGATTGCCCGCAAAGGTTGCCATTATTAATCATTGCACTTGCTTGGGTTGGCGGCACCTTTGCTACTGCTGTACTGGCATTACTTGGTAATTGGCAAAATGTCGCTATGATTTTGGGCTCATTCGGTGCCAGCTGCTTGCTTATTTTCGCTTATCCAGAAAGTCCATTTGCCCAGCCAAGAAACATTGTTGGCGGTCATCTAATTACCACTTTTACTGGCTTATCTTTTATGTCTTTATTTGGGATTGAGTGGTGGAGCTTGGCACTGGCGGTCGGTACGGCGATTGCCTTGATGTTATTGCTTCGAGTGCCACACCCACCTGCTGGCTCTAATCCATTAATCGTGATGCTCGGCGGCGTTAAGTGGCATTTCTTAGTTACCCCTACTTTAGTAGGCGCGCTTGCCTTGGTCGTTGTTGCATTAATTTATAATAATATCGGTAGAAACAGACATTATCCCCGCTATTGGTAAATATACATTACAACAGTTGCCCTTCGTATAGACTAGCGCAATCTAGCTATGACCGCCTATACTTTGTGTGACTGACATGTCTGGTATATGGCAGTCATCAGCAAAAGCCAAATAATCTGAGGTTAAAAACATCAGAAATTAAAAAGCCTTAAAAATTAACCTATCAAAAACGAGCTGTTTTTATTATCACTGCCAGTGCGATGAGAATTTGTGTTATCTTAGCTTTAAACACTATTAGCAGATAAAAACCTAATAGGCTATCGTCATAAAGCAATAATTATAACGCTTATAATAACCAAAACCTTTTTTCTCATTACTCGTATTTCTCACTATATAAGGCAGCTGATATGCAATATTGTCTACAATGCGGTCATAAAGCAGAGCGCAAAATACCAGCCACGGATAATATACCGCGTTTGGTCTGTCCAAATTGCCACTATATTCACTATGAAAACCCAAAAGTGATTTGTGGCTCACTCGTCGTCCATAAAAATAGAGTACTACTATGTCGCCGTGCCATTGAGCCACAGTATGGTTTATGGACGCTGCCCGCTGGTTTTATGGAAAATGGAGAAACGATGGCGGAAGGCGCTGCACGTGAGAGCTTTGAAGAAGCTGAAGCAGTTGTCCTCAATCCACAATTATATTGCTTATATGACATTCCTGATATCGGGCAAATTTATAGTATATATATCACTGAACTAAAAGACGGTGCTTATGGTATTGGCTCTGAAAGTCTTGATTGTGCGTTATTCAAAGAAGAAGACATCCCGTGGGATAAGCTTGCCTTTGAAGCAGTACGTCGCACCTTAAAGAGCTATTTTGCAGACCGTCAGCAATTCGATAGCCAGGATAAATTCCCAATCCATCAAGACTATATTGGCAAAGACCAAGCCATCAAGCGCTATTGATATTAAAGCGCTGATTTTTAAGGGCTAGGTTTTAAGGGCTAAACGCTAGCTATCTACAGCGAGTAACTTACAAAAGCAAGTAGTAAAAACCGTTGATAAGAATTATGCTCAAATCTCATCAACGGTTTTTTATTGCCTAAAATTAACCACTTAATTCGAATTGTGAGGATATCATGCTGACACTGCAACACTCTTTTGCGCTACTACCGCTAACTTTAGCCCTAGGGCTGACGAGTATAAGTAGTCATGCTGACAATACCCCTTTAACCGCACAAGAATCAGACCCGCAAACCCTTGGCTGGATGCAAGGCTTTCCACCGCCTAAAGATAAACTGATATCACAACCCCAGTCTGACTTTTTTAGTTTTCCTAAACTGCGCTGGACGGTCTGTCATATCCGTGAGCTGATGCCGACCACTGAAGTCAGTCGCGGTATCGGCGCACCCTCTAAACTCAACTATGAGTTAGATAAAAATATCGATGCCATCACCTTTACCCCAACCAATAGCAAACGCCAGATGACATGGCGCCAATCACTCGATGCCAATTATACTGACGGTATTATGATCATGCATCATGGCAAAGTGGTTTATGAGCGCCAAAACGGCTGTCTTAATGAGCTGGGTAATCACGCCGCGATGTCGATGACCAAGTCAATGACTGGACTGCTGGCAGAAATCCTCGTCACCGAAGGTACGCTTGATGATAAGGCATTGGTTGGCTCAATTATTCCAGAGCTAAAAGACAGCGGTTTTGGTGATGCAACCGTTCGTCAAGTGATGGATATGACCACGGCGCTCGATTATAGCGAAGACTATGCGGATCCTGATGCAGATATCTGGAAATATTCAGAAGCGGCAAGCCCGTTACCAAAACCCAAAGGCTATAGCGGACCTAACGGCTATTTTGAATACCTGCAAACGGTTGAGAAGAAAGGCGAACATGGCGTAGAGTTTAACTATCGGACGATCAATAGTGATGCGTTAGGCTGGATTATTTCACGCACCACTGGCAAAGCAGTCGATGACTTACTCTCTGAGCGCATTTGGCAAAAAATCGGTGCCGAACAAAGTGCCTATATGACTGTCGACGCTAAAGGTACGCCGTTTGCTGGCGGTGGTATTAGTGCTGGCTTGCATGACATGGCACGTATTGGCAGCTTGATGTTAAATAAAGGCGAAATCAATGGCGAACGGTTATTCCCAACGGCAGTCGTAGATCATATCGAGGCTGGCGGTGATAAAGGGGCTTTTGCAAAAGCAGGTTATAAACAGCTCAATAATGGCAGCTACAAAAGTATGTGGTGGCTATTTGATAACCCCACGCCTATATATGCAGCGCGTGGCGTCCACGGTCAAACAGTCTATGTTGACCCAGCAGCCGACATGGTCATCGTCCGTTTTGCCTCATACCCTGAAGCCAGTAATGGTAAAATTGACCCAACGTCGCTACCGGCTTATAAAGCGGTGGCAAATTACTTAATTAAAAAGTAACTGTGTAGAAGTGCAGTGCTTAAACAAGCGTAAAAATAAAAACCGCCGTTTCCAATATAAGTAATGGAAGCGGCGGTTTTTTTATATAGCAGTTCAGCGATTGCACATAGTCGAGTCACTTTAAAAACGATACAACGCTGCTGGGATGAATTTTTCGCAGCCTCTGTCGTGCAAAGCACACAGCAAGCAAGAGAAATTCATCCCAGCGGCTTATGTATATCCATGTATCTTTTTAAATTGAATCTTCTATATCTAACAATTAGCTTTTAATTTTACAAACGTTAAAGCCTAACTCTTTTACCGCCGCTTCTTTATCATAAGGTGCTAATACGGCGCGCACATGTTTTTGCCCTTGCAGATACTGCTTGGCCACGCGCTGTAAGTCAGCAACCGTAACGGCTAAGATGGCCGCACGCATTTTTCGCTGCCAATCTACACCGCGATGATGCAAGTCAGCAAAGCACGCTTTGATTGCCTCGCCTGCTGGAGAGCCAGGTTTATCCATACCTGAGATAATACCCAAGATAGCTTCTTCTAACTGCTCATCCGTTTGCGGCTCATTTAATAGCCATTCGATACTGGCATCGAAGTGCGCAAAGGTCTCAGCGCACTGCGGATCGCGGTAACTAAAGAACTTAAAGGCACAAGCATTGGCATCATAACCTGCGCCGCCGCCATAAGCACCGCCACGCTCACGAATGGCGCTATGCAGATAGCCATTACGCAGGTAAGGCGCTAGTACCATCAAGGCTGCCGTGTCAGGATGATCAGCCGCTGGTACGGTATAAGCACTGGCGTTATGATAGACGTTGGTAGGAACCAACCATGCCAAATCTTCTACATCAACGCCGCTCTCTGTTGCTTTAGCGGGCGCGTCATCACCTTTAATAAGGTCTTCTTCACCATTTAGTGCCGAGTCTAATTGTAAATCTGCAAACTCACTTGGGATATTTGCTTCAATACCAGCATCAGAACGGTTCAATTTTTCAGAAATTTCCGGCGCTTGGCTGTCTTTCCAGCTATCGACAATCAAATTGCTTAAGCGTTCAGTTTGCTCCGCTTCGCAAATAATAACCGCGTGCTTCGGTAAGCTAATCAGACGTTGATGTAAGTCCATCAAACTCGTCGCCAGTTGATTCCACTGCGCATCATCAGTACTCGCATGGGTTAAGAATTCTTTTAATGCATTCAACGCCGGTAGACCGCTGCGCACATACTCTAGCTGCGCTTGACGACTCATACCGCGACTGGCCGTTTGCATCGCGTATGAATGCCCTGAACCGGCAAGGTTAGATTGCCAGCCTGCTTGGCGCTGCTGCAAGATCTCTTTAATGCGTGCATGCTCAGTAAATACACTGTGCTCCATCACTTCTTTGAGCAAATCAATCGCTTCAGGCTTACGGTTAAGCGCACGCGTTGCCACCACAAAGTAGCTGCTAATAGCTTGGCTATCATCAATATTGGTGCGCTGGCTAACTCGTGCGGTCACACCAGATGAATGCGCCGCTTGCTTGGCTTGCATTTCATGGGCGCTTAGCGAATCCGTACCCAGCTCTGACAATAAGCTTAAATAAATCGGCAGTAATGGATGATTAATGACTTCATTAACTGGTAGTTCGGCATTCTTATTACCACCAATCTCATCGGTTAATGGCACAATTATTTGATAATAATATAAGCCGTTAGTGCCCGCTTCATATTCAAATAGCGTACTTTCTGTGCCACTTAATTGTACTTGCTTCTGCGACCCTTGTTTAAAGCTAATATCCGTTGGTACGTCTTCTAGACCAACTTTTGGCAATAAGCTTAAATCATCAGGTGCTGCTTGGCGCGCTGCCAAATCTAACGCTTGTTGTTTTAAGATATCTTTATCGTGAGTGGTCAAATCCATCGCGATGGTATCAAGGCGCGTCTGTTCAGCTGCCGCAAGGCGAGCTGTTTTTTCGCTATCCGGCGTCATCGTGACGCGCACACGGTGCTGATTATCTAACAGGTGCGTTTTAATTAAATTCGGTAGCCATTGCTCATCTTTTACTTGCTCACGTAGCCATTGTAGATGCTCATCAACTTCCCACACATCGATAGGATTGCCATCATGAATCGCGGTACTAAAGCCTTCTAGCATCAAGTTCAAACCATAAGGCATGCTATCGCCGCCGATATGGCGCTGATCAATCTCTATCTGATGCAAGATGGTTTCAATGGTCTCATCATCGACTGGCGCGCTTGCAACCTTAGTCAACAAATCAATAATGCCCTGCTCTACTGCTTCAGCGTGTTCAGGGTTAGAGCCACGTAGCCCAGTATAAAAGACCATTTCATAATGACTGTCATCAAGTCCTAATAACGGACTTGGCGCTTTGCCTAGCGGATGGCTATCAAGATACGCACGTAACGGCGAACCAGCATGCTCAATCAATACGCCTTCTAATAGACGCAGTGCCAAACGCTGCTTCGGATCAGTAATCGATGGCAATAACCAAGCAAGTACGTGATGGGTTTGATCGGGACCAGCTTCGTCAGCGGTATAAGTATCGGTGGCACTAATCGGCGCAGACAAACGCTGCTCTGGACGCGATACGTGTTTTTTACCGGCTTCAAACTCAATCAAAGCATCGTCATGGATTTTTGCTTGGGTCTCAGCGACTGGAATATTACCAAAGCTCATAATCACACTGTTTGACGGATGATAATGACTCTGATGAAATTCAACCAGCTCATTATGAGTCAGGTCTGGGATATCAGCAGGATCACCGCCCGAATTATAGTGATAGGTCGTCGTTGGGAATAAATGATGGGCGACCGTATGATACAACTGATCAATCTCGCCACTCATCGCGCCTTTCATCTCATTAAAGACGATACCTTTAAACTGCGGCTTATCATTTTCGTCTAATTCAACACGGATGCCTTCTTGGGCAAAATCAAGCGGATGAATATTCGGGAAAAATGATGCGTCAAGATAGACGGCAAGTAAGTTAAAGTAATCATTTTTATTTTGCGTGGCATACGGATATGCCGTCCAGTCAGCCGCCGTCATCGCATTCATAAAGGTATTTAGTGAGCGCTTAATCATTGAAAAGAACGGATCACGGACAGGAAATTTCTTCGAGCCACATAAAGCGACGTGCTCTAAAATATGCGCCTCGCCTTTTGAATCCATCGGTTGGGTGCGAAAGCCAACTAAAAAGGCATTTTCATCACTGGGATGCGCCAAATGATAGTGCATCGCTCCCGTTTTTACATGCTGACTGATCAACACATCCATTGATAATGCATCAATGTGGCGGTGCTCAAGCAGCTCAAAGGCTGGATGCAGGGTTAAATCAGCAGTAAATGGCGTGTCAGTCATAGTTGTCCTTATAGATTACTTTGATGTCATCATTGATGGATAACATTAATATAAATAATAGAAAATAGTGAAGTTTATAGTTATAAAGTTTGTCTTTATAAAACTGTATTTATAAAGCTGTGTTTATAAAAGATTAGCTTTATCAAAGCCTCATAGGTAATCTTCGAATTGAATGGCATTTATCAGCTAAAAAGAATTTGCCTAACGAGGTTAGATGGGGCTAATACGTGGATAAGTCAAGACGGTAGATGGAGAAAGATAATCAGTAATAAAGAATAACGCATAAAGATAATACGCATTTCACAAAGCCCACTTAACAGTAGTCATTAGTAGTGTTATAGTTAAAATCATCTGTCACAAGGAGCCGCTCATGAGTTACCAACATATATTACTGGTTACAGACCTAATGTCCGATGCCGATGTGGTCGCCCAAAAGGCCAAACGTATCGTCGATAATCGTCCTAACTCTAAACTATCGGTACTACATATTGTCAAAGACACCATGGTTGGCTTCGGCTATGAGCTGGTGCCTGCCTCAAGCCTATATGATGAGATTGATGATGAGCGCTGCCAAGAAGCACGCGCAAAACTGGCACAATTTTTAGACCGCAATGAATTAAACGTGGTTAATTCTGAAGTGACCACCGCAATCTCAAACAGTGAAGGTATCGTTAACTATTGCCACAAGCATGACGTCGATTTATTGGTCATCGGTCGCCATGAACGTCATGGTATAGCGGCTTGGTTAAGCGGAGCAACCGCGGATAATATCTTACCCAATGTACCTTGTGATAGCTTGGTAGTGAGACTCGATAAGCCTGTCTCAAAATAACCGTAGGCTTATTATTGTCTTATATAATCAGCTATGAAAAAGCGCCGTGTCAATAATGACACGGCGCTTTTTTATTTTTAGCTAAAACGGCGATTGCCTGTCAAGTTTGAGCTTGACCCTGTTCAATAATGTCAATAAACGTCTGCCAAATCGGGCTTTGATGACGGGCTTTATGCCAGACTAACCACCATGTCCGTGACAAATCTATACCCGCCACCTTCACCTGCACCAGCTGTCCTTTGGCTAACTCGGCATGAATGACGTGCTGCGATAAACAGCCAAGTCCAATATCAGCACTGACCATATGCTTAATTGCTTCAGATTGCTGAATCGCCATAATGATTTCTGCATTAGGTAAATATTGCAATAATTGCTCATCAATAATCTGCCGTGTACCCGAACCCGCTTCACGTACTAGTAATGGCAACTTTGCCAGTTGCTCAGTACTTAGCTCATAGCAATGATCAGCATCGTTATACGCTGCAACCCCTTTTAGCCACTTACTATCGCGCTTAGCAAATACCATCAAGGTGTCTGTCCGCCAAGCTCGTTGCTCAATCGCTTTCATATCCGTCGGCCGCGGCATCCCTTCTACTAGCGCAATATCAATATTTAATTGTTCAACCTCATTGACCACTTCTTGGGTATTGGCAATATACATATCGACATTCGCGTCTGGTAGCACCTCGTATAGCTTGGCAAGCAGCGGCGGCAGTACATAATTGCCAATGGTGGTACTCGCACCGATATGAATCTGACCTACTTGCGATTTATGATAATGCTCAAGCGTCAATGCTTGCCCTAAGATTGCTTGCGCCTGTATATAAATAGGATGAGCATTGGGATGCTGATTAAGCCTGCGCCCGACCCGCTCAAATAGTGGCATCTGCAACCTTGTTTCTAATTCTGTCAGCGCACTACTAACCGCTGATTGTGACAAATGCACCACTTCACTAGCACGGCTGGTGCTGCCTGTTTGATAAATACTGACAAATACGGCCAGTTGCCGCAGCGTAATCTTCGGTATAGTCTGTACGGCTTTTTTCATGAGCACATCTATCCCTTATGTCTGTTTTTACTTATGTATTTTTAATAACCTTTTCACTCTCAATTTAAGAAATAACTGAAATTAATTTAATAACCTATAAAATCGATAATTTATATCTTATTAATCTGTTTTTATTATAGATAGTACTGACTTATAATGTCTAGTCATAAGCTTATGCTATTTTCGATTAACGAGAATAGCCAATCTTATCAAGATTAGCAGTACTACCCAAAACATATCAATAGGACAGTCCGTCATGAACGCCTTAATGCAGTCAGTAAATAGCTATTTTCCACGCAAACACCATCTCGCAGGGCTTATCGCCGTGCTAATTGGCAGCTTATTTTGTTTGTGGTTAAATAGCAGTTTGAACACTTGGACAAACGGGCGCATCGTGGGACTGTCATCGCTCACGCTAGCGATTTTAATCGGTATGATACTTGGCAATACGGTCTATACCAATTTTGCTGAGCGCTTAAATGAAGGGGTCGGTTTTGCTAAAGGGCAAATTCTAAGACTCGCCATTATGTTCTATGGTTTTAAATTGACCCTAACCCAAGTATCAAGTGTCGGTCTACCAGCAGTGATGAGCGATGCGTTGGTGCTCACATCAACCTTTTTATTAACCTATTGGATAGGCACCAAATTATTAAAAGTGGATAGAGAAACCACGATATTGATAGGTTCAGGCGCTAGTATTTGTGGAGCAGCAGCTGTCATCGCCGCCGATCCAATCGTCAAAGCAGAAGCGCACAAAGTCACTATCGCGGTCGCAACGGTCGTGGTATTTGGCACAATCGCTATGCTGCTTTATCCGTTTCTCTATCATCTTGGCTGGTTACAGCCTTGGCTAAGCGCGCAAGATTATGGCGTCTATACCGGCTCGACCATTCATGAAGTCGCGCAAGTGGTGGTCGCTGGTAATACCGTCAGTGCTGATGTTGGCGATACCGCAGTCGTCACCAAAATGATTCGTGTCATGATGCTCGCCCCTTTCTTATTGGTACTGTCTTTTGCTTTGACAAAAGGCAATAGCGAAAATGGTCAAACCGCTTCATTTATGAGCCGTATCAAAGAAGTTAAAGTGCCATGGTTCGCCTTTATTTTTATCCTAATCGTCTTGTTGCATACTTGGCTAAATATATCTGAGAGCTTTGAGCGTAGTATGATAATGTTCGACGATGTCTTGTTAACGATGGCGATGTTTGCGCTTGGCTTAACCACCCATCTCAGCGCCATCAAACAAGCTGGCGTCAAACCACTGATATTAGGTGCGATTATGTTTGCTTGGTTAATCGTTGGTGGTGGATTGATTAATATCGGCATTAGCTTTATTTAAGAGGCCAAATGACTTAACACCCTCTACTTCATCTGAAACCAAAAATGCCTACGACTATAATAATAGTACGTAGGCATTTTTTGGTTTATATTCTGATTTAATAACTATTTATCTTAAAGCTCAAACTTTTAACATCAAGCTTTTAATATTAAGATTTTGATATTAAATTATAGACGAAAAAAAACGAACCCGAAGGTTCGTTTTTTATTCATCTTGCTCTAGTTGTCTAAAAAGACAAATTAGATAGCAACGATGTTATGAGCTTGTGGACCTTTTTGACCTTGAGTTACAGTGAACTCAACTTCTTGGCCTTCAGCTAAAGTTTTGAAGCCTGAACCAGTGATTTCGCTGTAATGAGCAAAAACGTCTGCGCCAGTTTCTGGAGCGATAAAACCAAAGCCTTTAGCTTCGTTGAACCACTTAACTGTACCTTTTTGAGTATCTGACATATCGATAATCCTACTTTTTAATTTATTAATGGCCTAGTGACCGGTAACGCTTGCAAATAGCTACTGAACGATAAATATTAAAACGAAGGATTATAACTAATACTACGAGGTAATGATTTGGTGCAGAACTGCTCTTAAGCTTGGAGGTATTATAAGGGCAACATCTCATTATCGCAAGCCTTATCTTAGATTTCGTGTAACTGAAGCTAGATATTGGCTATTTTTCGTCCTAATTGCAACAATTTTAGGCATTTGGCAAGCGGAACAAATATATCGCTACCCCACTACATACCAAGGCTACCGACCATGCCACCCACATCATATCGGCAGGAATGCTAAAAAATAACATCGTTGTCGATATTGCCATCATTATGGTTGCCAACCACTTCGCGTATAGCGGTACGGCGCGGCGATCTTCCCAATCGCGGACATATTTACCAAAATATTTATGATTTATCAGCCAAAAATGGAAGCGTCGTGAGCTACGTGCCCAGCAACCTGCCGCCAGTAAGATAAAAGGTGCGGTCGGCATGACAGGTAATAGGATACCAATGATACCCAAGGCAAAAAACACCCAGCCAAATATCAAAAACATCCAACGCACGGTTGGACTGTTATGTTGATTGGTCTTAGGTCGATAATAAAAAGCTTTCTTTGATTGAGTCATGAGAGTTTTATCAGTCAGTGTTAGACATTAGGTCATTAGGTATGGACTACCTATATAAGCTATCAAAGATAAAGAAGTTGATAACGCAGTTCAAGACTGATTTTGCACGGTTTTGCTACTGATGGGTATGTTTGGTTAGTGATTGAGTAAATGAGTACAACTAAATATTTTAGAATTATTATCTTTAGCATGGCAATTAGTATCAGCTCTGAGACGAATAACATGTGTATTTCGCTATATTTTGGATAGCTAGCATCTTGGTTTTAAGTCAAATGAATGGGATAAAAAAACCGCTCACAGTTTAGGTGGTGAGCGGTTTTTATTGACTGTACAAAGCATTCTCGACAGATAGGTTTTACTTCTAATGCTAGACCAATATCAACGCCAGTAATGCAAATATCAAAAAATAGCCAAAGACAGCCATAATCGCATACATGGTTTTAATATCTTTACCATTGATCTGCATGCTGGCTAACGTATTGCCAAGTTTCAAAATCGAGATGGTATAAAAATAAAATGCTAATAACAGAAGTACTATGCTAATGGTGAATATGGCGATGGAAGACAGCGCGCCAAAGAAAACCACCGTTCCAGGGAACAACGCCTCGCCTTTGATAATTAAAACCAATAGTACGATAGCCACACCTGATGCGGACGCGTGGAAAAATATAATATCGTGCCACGTTGCATCCGTTCTATAAAAACTGGACTCAATATCGAGCCTGTCGCTACTGAGTGCTTTTGGCATAGCGCCCTTATCACGGATTAACTTACGACCTTTTATATTACTTATAGCAATAAGGAGGGTAAAAAATGACAGGGCGACCCAAAAAATGACATACATATTTATCTTTATCATAGTAATTATTCCTAAACCTAGAGAAACTTGATTTAAAAATATCTTGTGTACTACAAGATTCGATATAATATCTTCTACTTATTTCCCTATTTGTATAGTCTCAATTTTTATAGTTATTAATGCTCATCTGTTTATATTATCAGCCCTATCGCTTTGATTTGTAACAAAATGTCTAATACAAAGTTTGCCGTAGCAGTGCTAGTAACTAGCAAGTAGCCTGTTTTGTTTGGTGACTAACATAGAAAAACCGCTCACAGTTTAAATTGTAGGCGGTTTTATTTTGAACGATAAGATTCTGACTTATTTCGCTACCCATCCTATCTCGCGTGCTTCTTCAAGCCAGCTTATATAATCCGACTTAAAAACGTTGCTCATTTAATTCAGGGGTAACTTTCCCAATAGTCGGCGATGACGGCTGGGAAACAATAGTCTTTTGGCATTACAGTAATAGCGATTGGCACTAATATTGATTTGGTCACGCCGCCGATACTCTCACAAGTGGCATCGGTGGGTACGTCATAATAAATCAAGCGCAAAGTATTCTGTGGACAGAGGTCTGAGCACTGGAATGATTTTACCACCTCGATACCATGATGATAGCCAATGACCCATTGCTGCGCGCCTTCGGTTGGCGCTGATTCTTTTTTCTGTGCGGCTCGAATGAGATCGGCGTCTGTCAAAGTGTCTTCATTAGTTGGCGGTGAAACGATAACGCAAGCGCTTAGGCTTAATAACAAGGCGCTTAAGGTGAGAGCTTTGGTAGTTGATATTGTGTTCATGATGAACGTCCTTGTTTACAACCACTAAAGTCGATATTTATAGGACTTTAGCGAGTAGGCTTCCAAGTTTTACCAATATTATGGCACACAAAACTCAATTTATTTATTACTCTTCCTGAGAGTTCAGAATAGACTCCATGATGATATCATTTCTTATTTTTCTCTCTTTTAAGTTATTCGTGCCTTCCTTTGCAGCTATTCTATAGCCATTTTCATAAGCAGGCTCGTTGTTAAAACCATTTAACTTAAGACACAGTTCAGTTTTATCTAAAGATTCTAAATTATCAACCTTTAACAGAGCGACAAACAAAGAGAACATGTTAGCTTTATTAAACCATATAGATTTTTTATCCAGATTCAAATCCAGATAAAAACGAGCAACTCGATTAAAGTTCGTAGTAACCCTATCTTTAAATTCAAAATCCTCTAAATACGTCTCTAGGTATTCATCCACTTTATCGTTTCGATTATAGAATCCTCCTAAGTATGTTGATACCATATTTAAAGTATATTGAAGGTTTATTTTCCTTGAAATATCTCTTATGGAAAATATCCGTTTATCCGTCATTAGTTCTTGAAAAGCAATAAATTCAAGTTTGTTATTCCTTGCCCAAACTAAAAATTCTTTTGGTATATTTGGATCAAGTTTAAAATCTTCACCGTCCATTTCAGAATCATCAATCTCAATCTGCTCACACAAAAACTGACAAACTAACATAAAATATGACGATCCATATTCAGAAGCTTTCTTTTCAATCGCCGTCAAAGAATCAGACGTCCTATTAATTCTTTGGAATATGTCTAAAACTCTAGGATCTGTATTTTTAATATCAAGCTCACATACTGGGATTTCATACTTAAAAAATTCTGATTTCTCTTGCTCATTGAAATCTCTAAAATATCTATTACCTACAGAAAAATCATTGTTAACAAATGAAACTATTGCATTTGTTCTTTGTTGACCATCTACGACACATGAAGTAGATACCATCTCATTCACATCTATTTCACCCTTAGAAATAAAAATAAGTGGAAATGGATAACCATCAAGTATTGTTTTAATTAAATCTTTCTTATGTAATTCTCTCCAAACTAAATTTCTTTGGAAATATGCATTTGTAATTAGATTTCCATTTTTTATGTCACGAACAAGATTTAATAACTGAACAGATCTGATTTGATATGGAATCATTTATAATCCTTAAAGTTGTTATTTTTCCACTTACTAAGACCATTGATTTGCTTTTGCTTGAAATTATCTTCAGACATATAAAAGCAACATGATACACCTGAGAAGAGACTTCTGTAGTCTATAGACATTTCATCGAAGAACTTTAACAAATCTTTCTTCAGTTCTATTTCTGGCATGAAATTATAATTAATCATACCCAGGCTTATTCCATATTTGTATTTTTCTAAATTAGAATTACGAAATAAATGACCTTTTGAATAGTTCCTAGTTTCACTCAATACTCTATTAAAAATATCACAATAAAGCTTGTTATTAATAATAGCTAGGTCAAGGTCAGAAGATCCTGGATTATAAGATGTTCCTTTATACAAGCTAAATCCTAACTTAGCTGATCCACAAACTAATATATCATTTATAGGTACACTAAAATTTAGACTGACTCTGTTTAATATATCGTCAGCTACTATTAAATTTTCAGTGAATGCATACGTAGGATGAACCAAAAAGAATCTTCTGACAATATCATCTAAAGGAGTATCGTTACTAAGACACTCATCTATTTGTCCTTGATAATCCATAATTAACCTTTTTAAGACCTATGAAGAGAATAGAGAGATTGCTCCATAGCCATTAAGCCCTTTTGTATCTTATATAAGATCTCAATCTCATATAAGATAATCCTATTTTTACAGCAAGTGTTTTAATAGA
Source organism: Psychrobacter sp. DAB_AL43B (assembly GCF_900168255.1). Lineage (NCBI taxonomy): Bacteria > Pseudomonadati > Pseudomonadota > Gammaproteobacteria > Moraxellales > Moraxellaceae > Psychrobacter > Psychrobacter sp. DAB_AL43B. Next base: position 2,856,383 of record NZ_LT799838.1, read on the forward strand.
AATAGTATCTAAATTTCAGATCAATATGCATTATTCAAACTTTCAAGTAACCCATAATAAAACCACCTTACAAGATGGCTTTATCTTATTTAGCAAATATAGAAACTACAACGCCTTTAACTCTTCCATCTGCGCCGTCATGGCGGTCAACTGCCCTTCTAACTCAGCCTGTTTCGCTTTTTCAGCATCGACCACTTCCACAGGCGCTTTACTGACAAAGCCTTCATTACCCAGCTTACGCGAAATGCTTTCAGCTTGCTTAAAAAAACCATTTAAACCCAACCAAAACCACCACAGTTACAACCAACCCTAACCAACCAAATCCCTTTGTACCTTGTACTGGTATCGTCGCATTTATTTCAGGAAATAGAATAGCGCCATACGATACTAGAGGTAATATTATCAGCAAGGTATCAATATGGCGATTCGGTGAGAAGTATGGAGGATTCAAGAATAGATAAATAAGCACATATACCACCATAAATACAGTGGCGAAAATGGCATGCATATCTAACGGCTCATGACGATTCCAATAAAAATATAGAATCGCCATGTTTAAGAACGCAAGTATTAAGGTTATGATCATTATAACGATTACTTATAATCTACAACGCCTTTAACTCTTCCATCTGCGCTGTCATGGCTGTCAATTGCCCTTCTAACTCAGCCAGTTTTGCTTTTTCAGCATCGACCACTTCTACGGGCGCTTTACTGACAAAGCCTTCATTACCCAGCTTACGCGAGATACCTTCAGCTTGACCTTTTAACTTATCATATGACTTACCTAAACGAGCCAGCTCAGCGGTTGGGTCAATCAGTCCTTTCATTGGGACAAGCACGCGTAGCTGTCCAATCATACTTGATGATGATAGTGGCACGTCATCGCCCTCTTTTAGTATCTCTAGGCTCTCGACTTTGGCAAGCGCTTTAAACTGATTTTTAATACGAGATAGACGCGCATCTTCGTCGCTAGAGATATTTTGTAGCAATACTGGCAGACGCACCGCATTACCCAGCTTCATCTCGCCACGGATATTACGCACACTAGCGATGAGCTGTTGTAGCCACGCCATATCAGCTTCAACTTGCGCGTTAATTTGCGCATTATCAGTTTGTGGATAATCAGCGATTACGATGCTATCAGTATTTTTGCGACCCAATAACGGTGCTATCGTCTGCCAGATTTGCTCAGTCAGATACGGCATGATTGGGTGGCTAAAGCGTAGCGCAGTCTCTAATACATGGAGCAATACATAGCGAATTTGCGCTTTACGCTCATCCGACACCGAGTCATCATTTAGGCTGGCTTTGGCAAGCTCAACATACCAGTCACAGTATTCATTCCAGATAAATTCATAAATATCATGGCTGACCATATCGAGACGATACTGAGCAAAATGCTGATGAATATTGGCAACCGTTGAGTTTAGGCGACTCATAATCCACTTTTCTGGTAATTCCCAAACCTCTGGATTGGCAGTTTGGTCAATCGCTTGGGCATTGCCTTCTTTATCCACACAGTTCATCAGCACAAAGCGGCTGGCGTTCCAGATTTTATTACAGAAGTTACGATAGCCCTCGACACGTTTGAGATCAAAGTTGATATCGCGACCAGTACTGGCAAGCGAGGTAAAGGTAAAACGCAGCGCATCGGTACCAAAAGCTGGGATACCTTCTGGGAACTCTTTACGCGTTTGCTTTTCAATTTTTGCCGCATCTTTTGGATTCATCATATTGCTAGTGCGTTTTTCGACTAACGCTTCTAAATCAATACCATCAATCAAATCGATAGGATCTAAGACGTTACCTTTAGATTTAGACATCTTCTGACCATTGCCATCACGCACCAGACCATGAACATAAACGGTCTTAAACGGTACTTGCGGCGTGCCATCTTCGTTTTTGACAAAGTGCATGGTCATCATGATCATGCGTGCAACCCAAAAGAAGATAATGTCAAAACCGGTAACCAACACGCTGGTCGGGTGAAAGGTTTTGAGCACGCGCGGATCAGCATTGACGTCTGCCCAATCAAGCGTACTAAATGTCCATAGACCGGAGCTAAACCACGTATCAAGGACGTCATCATCTTGGCGTAATTTTACGTCGTCGCTTAGATTATATTTTGTGCGCACTTCTGCTTCATCACGCGCCACATAAATCTCACCGGTCGCGTCGTCATACCAAGCTGGGATACGATGTCCCCACCAGAGCTGACGACTGATACACCAATCTTGCAAATCAGTCATCCACGACATATACATGTTTTTATATTGCGCAGGGACAAACTCAATACTGCCATTTTCTACCGCGTCAATCGCAGGCTTAGCAAGTTTATTGACTGCCACATACCACTGATCGGTCAACCACGGCTCAACGATCGTACCGCCACGCTCAGCGCGCGGGGCTTTAAGGGCGTAGTCTTCTATTTCCTCTAACCAACCCTGCTCGCCTGCTTGCGCCACTAAAATTTTACGCGCGGCAAAACGCTCAAGTCCAGCATATTCACTTGGTGTGGTTTCAAGCTCTGGCTCACGCGTTTGCAGGTCAGGATAAACTTCCATCGCTGGTAAAATATTGGCGCGCTCATCAAGGATATTAATGAGTGGCAAGTTATGACGACGACCCAATTCATAGTCATTAAAGTCATGGGCAGGGGTGATTTTTACACAGCCAGTACCAAAGTCTTTTTCGACATAATCATCAGCAACGATAGGTACAACGCGTCCAGTAATTGGTAAAGTAATCGTTTTGCCAACTAAATGTGCATAACGCTCATCGCTCGGATTGACTGCAACAGCAGTATCGCCGAGTAAGGTTTCAGGACGCGTGGTTGCTACGACCAGATAGTTTTTACCATCTTGAGTGGTGATATCTTTATCGGTGAAATGATAACGGAAATGCCACAAGCTGCCTTTTTCGTCATGATTTTCAACTTCTAAATCCGATAGCGCAGTTTGGAATTTAGGATCCCAATTCACCAGACGCTTACCACGATAAATTAAGCCATCATCGAAAAGACGGACGAACACTTCTTTAACGGCATTTGATAAACCATCATCCATGGTAAAGCGCTCACGCGACCAATCGACCGAGCTACCCAAACGGCGAATCTGACGGGTGATATTGTCGCCCGACTCTTCTTTCCATTCCCAGACTTTATCGATGAAGTCTTCGCGCGTCATGTCACGGCGCTTGATACCTTCAGCTTCCAGACGACGCTCAACGACCATTTGGGTTGCAATACCAGCATGATCCGTACCCGGTTGCCAAAGCGTATTGTCACCATCCATCCGGTGATAACGCGTTAGCGCATCCATAATGGCATTATTAAAGCCATGACCCATATGCAGCGAGCCAGTCACGTTTGGCGGTGGTAGGGCGATAGAGAAAGACTCATCTTTATCAAAGCTCGGCTTAAAATAACCGCTTTCTTCCCAACCTTGATACATGCCAGCCTCAACCTCAGCAGGATTGTAGGCGTGCTCAAGTTGGCTTAGGGCTGCTTGGATAGATTGGGTCAGGTTGGTCTTAGTGTTAGTATCGGTATTAGGGTTGCTCATAATAGAATGGTCTTTTATTAATAATGAATGTGGTCAAATAAATATGTTAAAAATAGATGAAATAATTAGTAGAGTGATTTTAACGCAGATAGCAGGATTTTGTTAGATGCTAAGGTCATTTAGGCGTATAGCGCTTTGAAAATAGACTCTATCTTTGGATGATTATCTGTTATCCATTGATGACAAAGCTGAAAAAACTGACATTGCATACGATATAACGTTACAGGATCATTATAGCCATGCGTGATGTATCCCATATAGAAATTGTCGCCAGCATCCTCTATACAATAAAGCAAATCCTTGAGCTTACTTATCTCCTTTAAATGACTATCATTGTTGAAAAACTCATCAAATTTATAATAAAATCCTACTGCCTCATTAGCAAAAACATAGTGATTGTTTGGTGCTGTCGCATAGTTGTTCATGAGCCTGTAAGTATAAATCCACTTAGATTGCTCTGTATAGATGTCTGGAAAACCTAAACTAGAAAGTGCTCTTTGAAACGATTCTTTATTGCCTCTTGGATATATAGGGTCATCATCAATTATCGATAACATCTCATCGTCGTAGTATTCATTATCGAGTAAGTAATGAGTGTACTCGACAATTTTCTTATCTGATAATAAATCAAGCTTCAGAAGACTAGCCGTCACTGCCATCTCGCTTTGCCAAGGGCTATATTTAGATAATGTTCGCATAACCTCTCACCACTACATTAAAACAATAGATTTGACTAAGAATCAGGATAAAGAATTAACAACAGCAATTAGCTGAATACTAAACATAATAGGTTATAGTCCTACTATAGAATAGACCAGATACTAAAATCACTATCTGATAAACAGCGAGCTGACCGTGTCCCAAGATACCGAGCATAAGAACAACTCTCAGGCTGACAATGTAGACGATAAGCGTTTAGTTGATGGTGCCGCTAATCATGACTATAAAGTTGAAAATAAACAAGACGGTGATATTGATAGCAGTGACATTGATACTACTGACACTGATGCTACTGACACTGATGCTACTGAGAATTTAGACGACCACGACTTCTCTGAAGATATTAGCGAAGAGGACAAAGCCTCTATCAAAGAAGTCGCTGGCGATGACAATCTTAGCGCACCTAAAAGCTATGCCAGCATCTTAGTTGAACAAGTCATCGATGCCAGAGAAACCTTTAACCGCTCACTTGGCTCATTATTTACCAGTGCCTTTACCGCTGGGCTTGAGATTGGCATCAGCTTATTTGTTATTCTAGCCGCTTTTGCGCTACTGAGCGAGGTACTACCTAGTGATTATGCGATGGTACTGGCGTCGCTATTATATCCGTTAGGTTTTATCATCGTCGTTATCGGTCAGTCGTTATTATTTACTGAGCAGACCTCGCTGTTAAGCTTACCCGTACTCAACAAAATAGAGCCACTATGGAAGCTGCTACGGCTTTGGGGAATTGTCATTGCTGGTAATATCGTCGGCGGTTGCCTGTTTGCAGCATTAATGATTGGCTTAGGTATTAACATGCAGCTATTTACCGTCGCTAATATTGATGCCTATGCGCAGCATGTTTTAGGCTTTGAGTGGTGGGTGATATTTGGTAGCTCAGTATTAGCGGGTTGGATGATGGGCGTGGCAGCTTGGCTTGTGACTTCGGCGCGCGATACGCTTAGCCGCATTGTCTTGGTAACTCTTATTACGGGTAGTATTGGCTTTTTAGGTTTGCATCATAGTATCGTTGGCAATATCGAAGTATTCTCTGCCTTATTGTATGGCAATACTGTCAGCTTAACGAGCTACTTATGGTTTTTAGTGGTCGTACTGGTTGGCAATACGGTAGGCGGCGTGGTGTTTGTCGCCGTACTCAAAAACCGTACCTTCTTATTTGATATCGAAAAGATAAAACAGCAAGCTGAAGATGAGGAGCAAGATAAAGTAGCGCGGATAAATGCGCGTCGGCGTCGGCGTTAAGCTCTTAATGGCGCATTACAGATTTTTCAACTCGCTGGTAATCACTTTCTAATCACCGCCGCCTCCACCGTCACTACCACTAGAGCCACTGTCACTACTAGAAGAGCCACTGCCATCAGAACCGCTGTCACCTTTATCGCTACTGTCAAGATGCTCCGACAGCCAAATCGATATACTCTCATGATTATTAGCATCATTCAACCATGTTACTATCCTAAAAAAAGCATACATTAACATGAGTGCAAAAATTATTTTTAAGAGCAACATAGTATTGCCTTTTATAAGGCGAGCATTGGTGTGAAATGTAAATTAATGCAGGATGTTAAGTATAAATAAACCTAAATAAAAATTGCCTAATTGCCATAAAACAACAATGCTCTAGGCGTGCTCGCTGCTCATAACTGCCGTACCGTAAGCAATCGCTTCGACCATGCTACCTAATTGATTAATATTACTAACCTCAAGACGCAAGCCGTAGATATGATTATAGCCTTTAGCCTGCGCTTGGGTGCGCATACGTACTACTGCCTCGCGGCGAGCGCGATCCAGTAAAGTCTCATAGGTGGTTAGATTTTTACCAAAGATACTTAAAATACGAGCAATCACCATTTTAAAATAATCTTGCGCGATAACAACGCTGCCGAGCACCAGATCGCCTTGTGTATTATCAGCAAGCGCTGGCTGATAAAAACGCTCAGTGGATACAATAATATAACTTAGGGATTTTTCTGCAAGTACTAACTGTGCGAGATGCTGACGTTCATGACGCGCACCAAAAAACCAACCCACCACAAACAGGACGATAAGCGGTGCATAGTTCATCAGCATTTGGCTGAGAGAGTTATTCATGGGACGTCTCTTGTCATCAAAAAGCATCGTTGCTTTAAACCAGTACTTTAAATCAGTGCTTTAAGCTAGCGTTTTACATCAGTGCTTTAAGCAGTGGCTCATTCACCAAAAGGGTTGAAACGTGGTAATTCATCCGTAGCTGCTGGCGTCGTAGTGGGTGATTGAGCAGGCGCTTGCGCTGGCTGTTGATAATGCGTATGACCGTAATGGTCGCTCGGAGGCTGAGGCGACGCAGACTGTTGTTGCACGCGTACAACTTTGACAGCGGTACCGTAAACAAAAAGCTCGGAAGCTCCTTGCGCAATGCTAGATGTCGAAAACCGCAAGCCAACGACTGCATCAGCGCCCAAGGCTTCTGCCTTTACCACCATCCGATCTATCGCCTCTTGACGCGATTCTTCTAACAGTTCGGTATAGGCGGTCAACTCGCCGCCAACGATGTTTTTTAGACCAGCAAACAAGTCTTTACCGACGTGCTTTGAGCGCACGGTACTGCCATAAACCACATCTAAGCGCTCTGTTATTTGATAGTTAGGCAAGTACTCAAGGTTGGAGAGTTGCACGGTCATAATACTGCCTTATCTTTGAGTTATCCGGATTAAAAACAACGTCTATAGTTCGCCCTAGTCGTTGGTATGAAACAATAAAAACAGCTCAGTTAGATTGCCTTCAATACTATTGGCCATTTGCGCCATTTTATCTTGATCCTTACGCATCTCGATAAGGTCTGGATCTTCGTCATCAATACCGCTCAACACAATCATCGGCAAGGTCAAGACTGCCACATCTTCTGCTGTCTCTTCGTTTTCCATCCAATCACTGGCTTCATCGCCATACATCGCATCGACGAACCCAATCGACCAAGCAACGATATCTGAATCATCAGAAAAATCGACCGCCACTTCTTCATTGCCCGCATCTTCACCAAACGGCAGCTCAATAGGCGTCTCGTTTTTTAGCTCAGCAATAATAGACTCACGCCAGCGCTGAATACCATCAATCACGTTTGCTGGAATCTCGCTCACATGACCTTCAAACAATGCCTCCAACCAATTAGGCAGCGGACGTCCAATGACGGTCGCGGTCAAAAAACCATGGGTGGCGACACTATCGAGCACAAACTGACTTTCTTCATTGTCTAAATAATCTAATAATTCATCGAAACTTAGTTGGTTATTCATCGTGTGGTTGTCCTTGGAGGATAGCTTGCGTCATGCGCAATAAATAATGTGTTAAATACAAAATGGTAGGAAATATAAGGATGACATTTATCTGAATTAAGAAAATAAATCCAAATAAACTTTGATAAAGTAAACTTATTGAAGAGGGCTGGTTGAAAGGCCATTGTTAAAAACAGAATACAACCAGCTTAGCACAGTCGACTGAGGATCATTAGTTAACGATGGTTAGCTAATACCAATTAGATCATTATCACTTATTAAGAAGTGGTTTTACTGAGTATGTAAGCGAAAATTCTACCGCTTAAATGACGAATTAAATATCGTCATCGTCCCAATCATCACCGTCTTCATCGAAATTATCTATATCGTCAAGATCGTCTTTTAGCTCTTTAGCCAAACGTTTTTCTTCTAGCAAATTATCGATCAAACGGCGTTTTTCAAGACTGCTTAAGCGCGTACGCACACTCGTCTCGGCTTCTTCTACCATCTTTGCATCGTCATCGTCGACAAAATCATCATCAAAATCGTCATCAATATCAGCATCACTCATGACAAACTCCTATCGTTTTTAGGCAAGTGTATTAAAAATATATCGTTATATATATGCCTTATAAAGTCTCTACTAGGCGTTGTCAATCCTTTTTATCACTATGGCTGATTTATGAGTAAATACCAAGGTGAAGATAACAATTATCGCACAGGCAATTGTAGAGGCTTTGGTTAAGCTAAAGGAGCTATTTATACCTACTCTGCTGCCTCTTCAATCATCAGTACCGCGTTACGCACATCTGCTAAACGCTGAATCATGGCATCATTGCCGCCATCAAATACCGCACACTCACGCTCATAAACAGTCGTTGGACGCATGACACTTTGTACTTGGACATGATTACTGATTTGTTTGAGACCGCCATTGGGGAGCAAGATGAGCATCTGCTCTTTTTTACCCACGCTTTCTAGCAGCTGACTCATGGCCTCGACTTGAGCATTGTCACTCACCCCAGCTTTTGCTGGCAAGGCAAATCGTGATAACTCGATGTGCTTATCATGAATGATTTTATTGAGCATCAAATACAGCTTACCCAACATAACACCCGCTAAGGCCACTTTTGCGTGGCTATTGTCTGCCTTGAGCATCACATAAGCGCCACTTTCATCAAAGTATGGCTCATTCAATGCGCTCACACCCAGCAACAATGGCTGTTTGAGTAATTCAGTCACCGCTTGATTCAATAGCTGCGTACATAACGCTAAATAAGGCAGACGCTGAGACGGCGCTAAGCGCTCAAGCATATTAAATTCATCATGAAATACAATTTGTACGCTGATACTATCAAACGGCCGGGTGGCAGACAATCGAGAGGCGTTATGAGATTGATTGCTACTATCAACGCCATTCGTACCGTTTGGACTACTATCTACTGCATGATTGATCGCATGGCTTTCTGTCGTATTGCTTGCAGCGGTATCAGTGCCATTAGCAGTGTCATTATCATTGAGCGCTGTATCTTGATTCTGCTGTGTTCTTACATACTGATTTACGGCACTATGAATGTCTAATTTTCGAGTATTAGATAAAGGGTTATGTAGCGCACTGGCATCTGCTTGAGGGTTAAGCTGGCTATCTAAAAGACTATCAACATCATACCCCAAACCATCACTCTCGCCAGTTTCCTTCTCAGCAGCAGTAGGCGCTGATTGACGACGTTCCAATTCGCGATCGTAGCCGCGCTGATCGAATTGTTTATATTGCTCGCGATGCAAGTCTTGGACATCACGGCTGATGGCGTTGATTTGCTCCCTAGTAGGGCGCGCAATGTAACTATAAATGAGCCATAGCAATAAATGTAGCAGCATCGTTCCAATCACAAACGGCCATTGCATCGCAATGATTTCGCCTTTGCTAATATCTTTTAGGGTTAATGCCACACTACCGATAACCGCATCGCCTTTGGTGGCTATCTGGCTAATCGTGTCGCCTTGTTGCATTGGCGCATTGCCGACGGGCACCAATATATCGCCATTATTGTCTTTGATTAGTATACGGGTCACGTCCTGCTCGCTGGTATAGCGATTGGCAATGACACTCAAACTGACTCGGTCTTTATTTTCTAAAGACAGCCGTGCTTCATCAATGAGCTGAGCGACCATTTGCTCGCCTTTTTGCGCACGACTGTTGCTCAGCTGTTGATCGGTGCTGATGACCAACAATAGAGTTTGCAAACAAAAACTAACCAGAAGAATAATGGCAAACAACCCTTGCCGCGGCGCTAAATAGGTCATGATATGTTAAACTTTTTTGGATAAATGGAATTAAAAAACGAGGCGTTGGCTCATTTTTTAGAAGGATATGTCGCTATATTTGCTTAATTTAATACCGCATCGTCTAAATGAATCCTTATTTAAATAAAGACTATTTATGAGACGCTGCCATCGTACAGTAGATTTGTTGTGCAAGTATGTTTGGGTCAAGCATTTATCAAGTACTTATTAAGCACTCGCCCGCTCATTTAAGCCTACTATATCACCATAGTAAGGGTTATGGCGTTAGCTAGTATCATAAATTTATGGTAATACGTTTCTTTTATTCTACCGACCTTTTTGGACGTGACGGGTGTTTTTATCCGGCTGTGATACTTTGCGCCTCATCTATAGGCGCTGCCGAGTAAAACTGTTATTATTCCTAATCTTATACCAGCATACAAGGGACAATTGAGCGATGCTAAAAAATACATCTTACTCGTTACCAAAAGACAGCAAAGCATGGCAACAAGCCGTCGATTCTGTGGCCTCGCTATTACCAGAGGGTACTAATTTACAAGATTTTGATGCGCTGCAATCCTTGCCCATTTTTGCCTTGATTGTGGTACTGCCGACGCATGTATCCTCGCTCGATATCCACCAATATGTACAATCATGGGTTGATGAGCAGCCAAATTGGCATCTGGTCACGGTGGCAGAAGATGCCGATGCGAGTTTTGTAGATATTGAGATTGCTGATACAGACACGGCGCAAACATTTGCCAAACCCTCGTTTATCGATGTGCAAGTTTTCCGCTATTTGCTGGTACCGGTTACTGATACCTTGATGCATCCTGCTAAAAAAACGGCAGCAGCCCATATCATTGACGATCAATTGACCACGCGGTTGCGTCGCGACTTGACTGAAGACTATAAAAACGCTCAAAGCTCAATAACGAGCGACCAATTGGATGTCGTCGACTGTCATATCCTATCGGTTGGTCATATGCTGCGCACCCATAAGCTTGCTTGCTTCGATATGGACTCTACGTTAATTGAACAAGAAGTCATCGTTGAGCTGGCAAAAACAGCAGGGATTGGCGAGCAAGTAGAAATCATCACTGAGGCGGCGATGCGCGGTGAAATGGATTTTGACGAATCTTTTGCTCAGCGTGTGGCACTATTACAGGGCATCCCAACCAGCGTACTTGATGAGATTTGCACACGCTTAACTTTATCGACAGGCGCTCGTACCACTATCAGCGCGCTTAAAGCCTTAGGCTACCATACGGTATTGATATCAGGTGGTTTTACCTATTTTGCCCGCTATATCGCTGAGCAATTAGGTATCGATGAAGTGCATGCCAATCCTTTAGATATCGAAGAGGGCGAAGTCACCGGTCATGTGCAACTGCCTATTATTAATGGCGCTAAGAAAGCGGCTATCGTCGCTCATACTGCTGAGCGCTTGGGCATTGCAATGTCGCAAGTGATCTGCATCGGTGATGGCGCCAACGACTTACCGATGATGGCAAGCGCTGATCTGGGTGTGGCTTTTAATGCCAAACCTATCGTACAAGCGCGCGCAGATGCGGCCGTCAATGTCACAGGGCTTGAAGGCACACTTTATGCGCTTGGCTATCCGGCATTCGCCCGTAGCAAATAACGATTACAGACTGCTAATAATAAGCTAGGCTAATGTATTTTTCATTGACCTAGCTTTTGTAGTTTACTCTCTCTTTTATACGGTGTTTTTGGTGCTATTATGCCGCCAAACGTTACCCTCACTTTTACATTGTCAAACAAGAAAGGAATGTCCATGACGGCATCACAATCACCACGGCCAGATGCGCCGTCATCTTCCGATGATTTAGATAAGCAAGCTTTAGATAAACAGCACTTAAATAACGAACATTTAGTTAAAGATAGCACGCCTATTTATAATGATAATCCAAAGCAGCTATTGGGTGTCTACGTCAAGGGTATCGCTATGGGCGCAGCTGACATTGTACCGGGTGTTTCTGGCGGTACGATCGCGCTGATTGCTGGCATTTACGAGCGCTTAATTAATGCCTTAAGTAGTATTGGTCCAAATTTTTGGCAGATATTTCGGCAAGAAGGCGGTATCAAAGGCTTACTGGCAGTATGGCGACAAGTCGATGCCACTTTTTTATTGTGCTTATTGCTCGGTATCGCCACCAGTCTTGTAACGTTAGCCGGTATGATCAAGCATTTATTGGACAACCAGCCTTTGATGATTTGGTCATTCTTTTTTGGTTTGGTTATCGCGACTGTTTTTCTGTTATTAACTGAGATTAAGCGCTGGAATATCGGACGGGCGCTATTGTTCCTGCTTGGGATGGGTAGCGCTATTATCATCAGTAGTCTGCCTTTAATGACCACCACGCCAAGCTTACCCTATCTGTTCTTTGCCGGCGCTATTGCTATTTGCGCGATGATACTACCTGGTATATCAGGCTCGTTTATTTTACTATTAATGGGCGCTTATAATACGGTACTTGAAGCCGTACATACCTTGAACTTTGCCATTATCTTTACTGTCGTTGCTGGTATGGCAACGGGGCTGTTGCTGTTTACCCGCATGCTCAAATGGTTACTATCGCGTTATTATCAAGCAACGCTAGCCTTGCTGATTGGTTTTATCGCAGGCTCCTTAGTCAAAGTATGGCCATGGAAAACCGATGCCCTAGGTACACTAAACAGCGAAGCAATCAATAACGTCATGCCGTGGCAGTATCCTACTGGCGCGCATTGGTTGACCACTTTAGGTTTGATGCTATTGGGTGCCATATTAGTGACAGCGTTAGCATTTTGGGGTCGCCGTAGTATTCGTCCTTAAGAAATTTGTTCTACTTTTACTAAAAAAGCGCCCATCATTGTGGCGCTTTTTTAATGGCTGTCGCTGCAAAATTTACCGTGTGTTTTTATAAATCAATCTAAAAAACCAAACGTCAGCTGTTGTCGCAAAGTCGCCCTCAGCCTCTTTAGCTTTGTGTTTTAAACTTCCATAATAGCCTTGTTGGAATTCACCTTATGAAGAGCGAGATGAACAATGTTATTAATAATACTTTCCACTTTTGGTAGTGAGCCGTGGAGCACAAGTGCAATATTGGGTTATGGTCTACTTATAGGCTCAGTCGTGGCGCTTGCTTTATCGTCGCAGCGCTGGTTACTATGGTATCTGTTCGGTGGGATGCTGTATTGGTTAGCCGTTGAAGTCATTGATAGCTTATTAACGCATTGGTTTGTGTTATCAGAATGGCACAATTACGTGGTCGCGATGGGTATCAGTTGGCTGCCGCTAGGCGCTTGGGTGTTATATCGGGCGCTGCGTTATGAAGATGTCAGTCAGTCCATCAAGAAGCAGCGAGAATTGGAAGCGGCACGCTATATTGAGCACACGCCTGTCTATGATGACGATTATCAGCCACGCTTTCATTGAGAATGTGCCTATCCTACTAACGTCATCGAATGTTACAAGATACTTAAAGCTCTCTACGTAACTACTAAAGAATTGACACCTAGCAATCGTTTATAATGTAATTATATATTTGTCGCAAAAATTGTTATAAAGTACCCATTATTTTGCGTCTCATTTCTCATTCTTTAGGAGTTCGATTATGTTTACTGTACCTGTTTTAGATATCAAGTCTGATCCATTAGATGTTTTGTTGACGGTGATTGGTTATCGTTTGTCTATGCTTGCTGATAGCGATAACGAAGATGTCAAAGCGCTATTTGCGGATCGTAAAGTAACGATTGAGTTTGCCAGTACTGAATCTGATGTTGCGCGTCATTTTAGCTTCGATAATGGTCAATTTAGCCAACATAGTGGTCATGCTAAAGCAGCCGACCTTACTATTAACTTCAAAGACTCGATGACAGGCGTTAAGCTTTTAACCAAAGGTAATCTTCCTGCCTTTATGACTGCCGTGCAAGAAGGCAACTTAAGCATAGAAGGCGATTATAGCCTAATGATGTGGTTCAATAAGCTTGCCAAACATATCGTGCCAGCCATTCCAGAAGAATATAAACCGTATATCCAAAAAGCCAAACCTTACGCTTATAAAGCACAGCAGTTTGCCAACCATTGGGTCGGTGTTGCTAAGCACAAGTTAGGTAAATAGATCGAGCAAACAGGCAGCTGCTATTATGGATCTGATTGACCATTTAGCAGGGTTCTGATTTTCTAAAAAGGTTGCGGTATACTATACCGCAACCTTTTTTTCTTTAAATTATACTGCTTAAAATTTTATCTTCTCAAAATTAAAATAAATAAAATACATTCACACTTACCTTATACGTTAATGCTTACTATGTTTATAAAAGGATTTATATGATGGCAGGATTACTTAGTATCTCAGAACCTAGCGACACACTTAATAATCAGATAAACGCTAACAATGACTTTCTAGCGACATTGACAACCGATGCCACTAAATCGACTAAAGCGACTGAAACAATCATAAAAAAACACAGTCGCGAGCAGATTGGCCAATTATTCGATTTACCATTAATGGATTTATTACTACAAGCACAGACTATCCATCGTCAGAACTTCAACGCTAATGAAGTGCAAATTAGCACCTTATTATCTATCAAAACTGGCAACTGTCCTGAAGATTGCGGCTACTGCTCACAATCCGGTCATCACCGTGATACTACAAAGCTACAAGCCGAAAAGCGCATAGACGTTGATAAGGTAATTGCCGCTGCCAAACGTGCTAAAGCCACTGGCTCATCGCGATTTTGTATGGGCGCCGCATGGAAGCATCCAAGCGCGAAAGACATGCCTTATGTGGTTGAGCTGGTCAAAGAAGTGAAAGCATTAGGGCTTGAAACTTGCATGACTTTGGGAATGCTTGATACGGAGCAAGCGACGCAATTAGCAGATGCCGGACTGGATTATTATAATCATAACTTGGATACCTCAAGAAGCTATTATGAGCAAGTGGTCAGTACGCGCAGCTATGATGAGCGTCTGGATACTATTGCAAACGTACGCAATTCGGGCATCAATGTCTGTAGCGGCAATATTGTCGGTATGGGTGAAAGCCGTGATGACCGTATTGACTGGGTTCATGAACTGCTTAAGATGCCAAAAGCACCTGAATCTATTCCGGTCAATTTATTAGTTCCTATTGCAGGAACACCGATTGGCGATCGCGTGCTTGCAGAAGGTCAGCTGTCAGTCCTTGAATGGATTCGTACCATTGCCGTGACGCGTATTTGCTGTCCGAGCAGTTATGTACGTTTATCTGCTGGACGTGAAAGCTTGTCCGATTCTGAGCAAGCATTGGCATTTATGGCGGGTGCTAACTCATTTTTTTATGGTGATAAACTACTCACTACCGGCAATGCTAGCCAATCAGGTGACGATAGATTGATGCGTGAGCTTGGTTTGACGAAGCAGTTTGCAGCCCCTCGTGCACCTAAGCAAGTACCTGTTGTGGACGCTATGAGCGGTCATCAATCACAAGTCATTTCGGCTGATTTGGGCGGAGTAGTTTTGGCTTAACGCTACCATTATGAGATAATCTGCGCTAAGCTTGCCCGCATTTATTATTGTTAAAAATAACCAGAGAGACTCTAGCATGGCAGATTATTTTAACTGGATTAAAGCAGCACATATTATTTCAGTGGTGACTTGGTTTGCAGCAATTTTCTACTTGCCGCGCTTATTTGTCTACCATGCCATGAGCGATGACAAGGTCAGTCACGACCGCTTTATTATCATGGAGCGCAAGCTATATCGCGGTATCATGACGCCATCTATGATAGCGACTTGGGCTTTTGGTTTATGGATGGTATTTTTAGGCTGGGATGTCTACAAAACCCAAGGTTGGCTACACGTAAAGATTTTCTTAGTGGTTCTATTGTCCGCTTATCATGGCGCCTGCGGTTTTTATCGTAAAAAGCTCGTCGATAGGCCACAATATAAGTCGCATGTTTTTTGGCGCTGGTTTAATGAAGTACCCGTCTTTGCTTTAGTAATTATTGTTATTTTAGTGGTCGTTAAACCTTTCTAACATGAGCTTTAATAGAAGTAATATTTAATAAAAAAGCGTCCATCACTTAATAAAGTGACGGACGCTTTTTTATGTCTAAATAAATTAAATATAGTCAGTTCAAAAGAAAACACATACTATTGTCACAATATTCTGCTGGTATAAATTCTTCTCGCTTGCTGTGCACTTAGTCAGACAGAGGCTTCGAAAAATTCATACCAGCAATACTGTATTCTTTTTATAGTGAATCGACTCTATATTAAATCATGCAAATTAATAATCTATATTAAACGTTCGGACGCATGATTTGATAGACATTACTTAAATCATAAACACGATAGCGCGCAGGTTCACGTCGGCTTTCGCCAGCATAGCTTAATATCAGTGCTTGCTTAGCTTGCTCATCAACCCAGCCTACAAACAAGCCACTATGCTCGACCCCATTATAGCCATGGTTGATATAATAGAGCCAATCACCGACTTCAATCTCGCCACTATTGGCATAAGGACCTTGACCGTAAGTGCCTTTGTGTATGGTGTCGCGGGTCACCCCTGCTCGTTTAAACACGGCATTCAGATAATCCCAGCAGCCGCCTTGAATAATCGTACGCTCGTTTAGCGCCATTTTACGGGCAATGCTAATCACTTCACGGGCAGCAAGACTACTTTGCGTCTCAGCATTGCTCAATAGCGGTAGATACTCGCTATCGACATTATCATAATTACCCGATAAAAATGCCGGTAATACCGTCGGCATTTTTGCTTGTACCTCAGGATAACGATAAGCAGTGTTAACAGCTGGCTGAGTATTCGCAGCATTTGAGCGATAGTTACCAGCACCAGCACGTTGGATAGTGGAGCGCGTACTGATTTTAGCAGCAGGAACAGCAGGGTACGATGGTGTATAGCGGGCGCTATAATCGGGTTGAGCGGACTTTTGGGCAATTAGACTACTCATGCTATCGGCATGAACTTGACCAACCGCGCCCAGAGTAAGCAATAATGCACTGCACGACGTTGTGATTGACCAAATGGGCAAACGCGACATGACTAGCTCCTTGTCAATAGAGTATCAATAACAGTAGTAGTGATAACCGTATCAATTATAAGTATGATGAGATTTTCAATCTTACTTATAAACCATTTGGGCAGGAGTCTGCAAGCCTTATCACTCCTAAGTAAGCGCTAAAAGGTATAATTATAATGATAAGCGGTCAATGAATGAGGCGAGATAGACAGGTTAAAAAAGCTTTTGGGATTAAAAATTCCTTTAATAATAAAGGCGCTAATCGTTGCTCATTTTGATGGTGACATGACGTTTCGTCAGTGCTTGACCTTGTAAGATAGCTTTGGCAGCAGTGGCTTCTTGGATATTATCAAAGCCGCTGATGTGATACTTACGTTTAGCATCACCATCAACGATTTCTAATTGCTCACCAATTAGACTAATTTTATCACCGTCATCCAGCTGGATAGGTATACGTTTACCTTGATTGTCATGTACCAGCTCACCAGCGCGCACCCATAATATGCCGCTATTAATCACACCCGTCATGGCTTTTTTGCGCTGTTGGCGTTGCCGATTAAAAAAGAAGCTACCGATAATCAGCAATGCTAGCGCACCAATAGACCATCGTACCGGCAACAAACTCATCGCCAGCGCTACGGCTACTGCGCCTACCAATAACGCCGCGCCAAACCAAAACAACCCATTATCTAATGCTTGGGGCTGTCCTTGTAAGGTAATTTTAGCGCCGTCATCAGTCAGCTTAAGCATGGATTAATACCTGTTAAAGAGCGTGAGAGGATGATTGAAAAGCGTTGAGCAATTGGTATAGCTGTCCTACATTACTACCAGCCGAGTGCAGTTTTTTGCATGGCAATAAGCTCAGCGATACCTTTTTCGGCAAGAATCAGCATATCATCAGCTTGCGCGCGAGTGAATGGCTTTTCTTCTGCCGTACCTTGCAGCTCAATGAATTCGCCTTTTTGGGTCATCACCACATTTAGGTCAGTATCACAGCTGGCATCTTCTTCGTAATTCAAATCCAGATAGGCTTCGCCATCTTTCATACCGACAGAAACCGCAGCAACCAAACCAATTAGTGGATCCGCTTTAAGTTTTTTGGTTTTTTGGATGCTCTCTAACGCATCAATAAGCGCAATTGCTGCACCAGTCACACTAGCAGTACGCGTACCACCATCGGCTTGCAAGACATCACAATCAAGGTAAATGGTGTTTTCACCAAGCTTGCTCAAATCAATCATGGCACGTAAGCTACGACCGATTAAACGCTGGATTTCTTGCGTACGACCTGATTGCTTACCACGTGCCGCTTCACGCTGATTACGGGTATTGGTCGCGCGTGGCAACATGCCATATTCGGCAGTGATCCAGCCTTTGCCTTTACCTTTGAGCCAGCGCGGTACGCCAGATTCAACACTAGCGGTGCACAGTACTTTGGTATCGCCAAAGCTGACCAATACTGACCCTTCGGCATGCTTAGTATAATGGCGCTCAAAGCTGATTGAGCGAAGTTGGTTAAGCTCACGGTTGTCAATACGCATAAAATTCCCTAGTACGAGGTTGTAAAAGCAGTGTTATAAAATAAAAGGTTTAGGTTTATATTCATGGTTATTTGGTTAGCCAGTCGGTATTTACAGAAAATTTATATTTTGAAATAAATGATAACTGAGTGCACTAACAGCGCTAAATATTAGGTTATCCTAACGTGACAACGGTGCAATAGCAAGATTCACACAAGCTATCGCACCGTTGTTTTGGATAAGAATAGTCGTAAAAGTTATTCTAAACCTTCCATCTTACGCAATTCTTTACGCAGGATTTTACCCACGTTTGATTTTGGTAATTCATCAACGAATTGAATATGACGCGGACGCTTATAGCCGGTCAAGTTCTTTTTGCCAAAATCAAGCAGTTCTTGCTCGGTAACGTCACCTTTTTTGACCACAAACAGCTTTGGATCTTCACCGCGGTCATCATTTGGAATACCAATCGCGCCGCACTCTACTACCGCTGGATGCTCGCTCATGACTTCTTCGATTTCATTTGGATAGACGTTAAAACCAGAGACCAAAATCATGTCTTTTTTGCGATCAACGATTTTAATAAAGCCTTTTTCGTCCATGATACCGATGTCGCCGGTTTTTAAATAACCACTGGCAGTAAAGGTCTCAGCCGTTTCTTCTGGCCGATTTTGATAGCCAATCATGACTTGTGGACCTTTGACACAGATTTCACCACGATCACCTAGTGCGACCACATTTTCATCATCATCAATCAAGATGATATCGGTGCTAGACGCAGGAATACCAATTTTTCCGGTGAATTCAGCGATAGTCATTGGGTTAAAGGCAACCACTGGTGAGGTTTCAGACAAGCCATAGCCTTCAACAATTGGTAGACCCGTAATTTTATGCCACTCTTTTGCCACGCTTGGTAATACGGACATGCCGCCACCGATAGAGGCTTTTAGGCTAGAAAAATCTAAATCTGCAAAGCCTTCTTTATGTACTAGACCGTTAAACAAGGTATTGACCGCTGGGATAAAGGCCGGTTTATATTTAGCCATCTCTTTAATCAAACCATCAAGGTCACGCGGATTTGGAATCAACAAACTAGCACAACCTTCATACATGCCATACATGCCACAAACCATAAATGAGAACACATGGTATAGCGGTAGTGCGGTCAAAATAACATCATCCGAATCTACATCATCCTCAAAAGCACTACTCATTAACGCGCTAATCTGTAGCATATTGGCGACTAAGTTACCGTGCGAAAGCATCGCGCCTTTGGCAACACCTGTGGTACCGCCCGTATATTGCAATAACGCCACATCGCTTAAATTCAAATCAGGACGCTTATATTTGCTGGCTGAGACTGCATTTAATGCCTGCTTAAAGCTGGTACTTTCTGGTAAACGATAAGCGGGTATCATTTTTTTGACATGGCGTGCTACAAGATTAACCACAGTGCCTTTTACTAGCCCCAACATATCACCAAGCTTACAAACGATGACATGCTTAACTTGACCTTTATCTTCAGCGTCTTGGTAGGTCTTGGCGAAGTTTTCGACGATAAATAAAGCTTTGGCGCCACTATCATGGAGCTGATGCGACAATTCACGGCTGGTATATAAAGGATTGACGTTAACCAAAACCATACCGGCACGTATAATACCCAGCATGACGATTGGATACTGCAAAATATTGGGCATCATCACCGCAACTTTGTCGCCTTTAACCAAGCCTAATGACTGCAAATAGCTGGCAATTTGACGACTGTATAAATCTAATTGCTTAAACGTGATGGACGCACCCATACAAATATAGGCAGTTTTTTGACCATAACGGCTGGTGTTACGCTCGAACACCTCAAGTAAAGATGTACTGTCATCTGGCATATCGATCGTCGCTTCGATACCATAGCGCTCATAAGCACTCAGCCACGGTCTGTCACTCGCTATCGTCGGCATGGTAGGAAATACGTTAGTTCCAGCCATTGATTGAGCGTTGTGAGCAGCTTTATGGTCTGTGGTTTCTTTATTGATACTGTCCGTCATAATCTTCCCTAAATATTACCGTTAAAATATAGAATATATCTAATTAAATCACCGTGGTCGTTAGTCACTCATTTATAAAATCAAAAACTTGTGAATAAGAAGCCTCTTCGCTCATAAGCGAATAGATTTTGTCATTCACAAATTTTTTAAATCAAAAGTTATTACCTTGATACTAAATTTATTATCTACTATAAAGACCGATAAAAATGACCTTACTCAATCGCTTTATGCCGATAATTTTGTGAAGGCTTTGGGCTCAAAAAGTCTAAAAACCACGCACTTTTATCGTTCAATACCAAAATATATCGGCACGAACTATAGCAGTTTTGCGGACAATTCTCTATGGATACTACCAAATCATAATAGAAAAATAAAAAAAATGATAAGGGCTTATACAAGCGACCTTATCATCTTTTATAGCCATTCCTATCAGCGATAAAGATGGCTAAAAGCTACTCTAAACTTGATGGTAAACTATTTACCATGATTCTTTTCTTCAAGCACACGTAGATCTTTGTGTAAAATCTTACCAACGTTCGATTTTGGTAGCTCATCGATAAACTCAACATAACGCGGACGCTTATAACCGGTTAGATGCTCTTTGCCGTAAGCGAGGACATCTTCAACCGTTAGACTGTCATCACTACGTACCACATAAATCTTCGGTACTTCGCCGCTCTTTTCATCATCGATACCGATGACGCCGCATTCTAAAATCTTTGGATGAGCTGACATCACATCTTCTACTTCGTTTGGATAAACGTTGAAGCCTGATACCAAAATCATATTCTTTTTGCGATCAACGATTTTAAAGTAACCTTCTTCATCCATCACGCCGATATCACCAGTACGGAAATAACCATCAGAGGTCATGACTTCAGCAGTGGCATCATCACGCTTCCAGTAGCCTTTCATCACTTGTGGACCACGAACACAAATTTCGCCGCGCTCGCCAAGTGGAACTTCATTACCTTCTTCATCCAAGATAGCCATCTCAGTCGCAGGCATTGGTAGGCCAATATTACCTGAGAATTCGCCGGTACCTTCCGGGTTTGCTGACGCCACAGGTGAAGTCTCTGACAGACCATAACCTTGTACGATCACATTACCGGTAATTTTTTGCCATTTGTCAGCCGTATCTTTTAAAACCGCCATGCCGCCGCCCATAGACATCTCAAGCTTGCTATGATCTAAGGCTTTAAATACCTCACTATTTGCCAACGCGTTGAATAGGGTATTGACTGCTGGGAAAAACGCCGGTGGGTAATCTTTATAAGCTTTTATTAAGCTGGCACCGTCACGTGGGTTTGGCACCAATAGTCCGATACAGCCGCGATATAAGCCGAACATGCCGCAAACCGTAAATGAGAAGATATGGTATAGCGGCAAGGCCGTCATAATGACAGGCTGCTCAGCCATACCTTCAAACTTATCAAAAGCATCACCAAGATACGTATCACACTGAATCAGGTTAGCCACTAAGTTGCCATGCGTGAGCATCGCGCCTTTGGCGACGCCTGTGGTTCCACCGGTATATTGCAAAACCGCAATATCATCAAGGCAGATGTTATCTGGACGCTTATATTTTTTGGCCGAAAAGCGATTAAGTGCCGTTTTAAAGTTGGTGCTATTTTTAAGATTATAATCAGGTACCAACTTTTTCACATGGCGCACGACCATGTTGACAATAAAGCCTTTTAACGGACTCATCAAGTCGCCCATCGACGTCACAACGACATGGTCAACCAAGTTTTTACCAATATCTTCATAAGTTTTGGCAAAGTTCTCTAAAATGAACAATGCTTTGGTATCAGAATCTGTTAGCTGGTGCTCAAGCTCTTTTGAGGTATAAAGTGGATTGACGTTGACCAAGGTCATGCCAGCACGCAGCACACCCAATACTGCAACCGGTAGCTGCAAAATATTTGGCATCATAACGCCGACTTTATCGCCTTTTTTCAGGCCCAGGGACTGCAAGTAGGCAGCGATTTGTTTGCTATAGCGATCTAAATCTTCGTAGGAGAGCTTTACATCCATACAGACAAACGCTGTTTTACCAGCGTGCTTAGTAAAATTCTGCTCAAATATATCGATTAACGAGGTATTGGCAGCTGGCATATCGATATCGTACTGGATACCAAGCTTTTCGTAAGTTTTAACCCATACTTTGTCATTACGACGAATTTGGTTACCTTGATTTTCCATAATCTTACTGCTCCTAATAATAGTGCGCTACTGTAAACCCATAATAATCACAATGTGATAAACGTACGAAGACCCGGCGCACAAGCTAACCACTATGATGGCGAGCGAGGCTAGCGGTATAAAGGTACGGCCATGAGTCAACAATTTAGCGGTAAATGGCCCTTTGTTGTTTAACATACACACTTTGTACAAACTACTCAATATAAAAAAATGCTACTTGAGTTCGCAAAGTAGCTTGACGATGCATATTTTTATTTATATCAGTGAGTTAAGCCTCATTACAGCTAAATAAGCCACCTATTATTGATAAACATTTATCGTCTATTGTGATATAAATTCTATTGAGCTTTGAAAGCAGTATTTAATAAAACGATAAACGCTTAGCCTTTACCCAGCTTGCTTAAATCGACTGTATCATTATTAACCTTGTTAAGGTCGCGTTGATTAAAAAGCCAATACTATAAGTAGGATAATAAAAACAAGTAAAATGATAAAAAACAGTTAGATTAACTATACTTACCTTATTTTGTAAAAGCTATCAACCAAAACGTTATGCTAAATAGAAACGGCATGCTCAGCACGTCATGCACTGTCGTCTATACTGACTTACACCTTTTTAATTATGCCAATATCCTTTACGATAGCACTATCTTATTTACCCAATTGAACCGATTGTTTATACCTATTAAAAACTTATAAGTGAATCCTATTTTATGTCCGATGTTATTGATAATGCGATTGCCCCAATAATTCCAAGCGAACCGATGGATACACGCTCTGTGGCGGAATTCACTGAGCAAGCTTATCTCAACTATGCGATGTACGTCATTATGGATCGGGCGCTGCCAAATATTGCCGATGGTCTAAAGCCTGTCCAGCGCCGTATCATCTATGCGATGAGCGAGCTAGGGCTAAAATCAACAGCGAAAGCGAAAAAGTCTGCGCGGACGGTCGGTGATGTGCTGGGTAAATATCATCCGCATGGCGATAGTGCTTGTTATGAAGCGATGGTACTCATGGCACAGCCGTTCAGCTATCGCTATCCATTGATTACCGGTCAAGGTAACTGGGGTAGCCCAGATGATCCGAAATCTTTTGCCGCCATGCGTTATACCGAAGCTAAGATGTCCGCTTATGCCAATACGTTACTCGCAGAGCTCGGTCAAGGTACGGTCGATTGGCAAGATAACTTCGATGGCACCATGCAAGAGCCGACCACCCTGCCCGCCCGTCTGCCCAATATTTTATTAAACGGTACGACCGGTATCGCCGTTGGCATGGCAACGGATATTCCACCGCATAACCTCAATGAAGTGGTTCGCGCCGCTATCCGTCTGCTTAAAAACCCTGAGCTATCGGTTAAGCAGCTTACCCAGTCGATACCAGCACCTGATTTGCCGACGCCTGCCGAAATCATCACTAGCAAAAAAGACTTGCAAGCCATGTATGAAAGTGGACGTGGCAGCTATAAAATGCGCGCGACCTTTCATATTGATCCTAAAGAGAAAAATCTCGTCATCATCGATGCCCTCCCTTATCAAGTCTCAGGTAATAAAATCCAAGAGCAAATAGCCAAGTTGATGACCGATAAAAAGCTGCCGTGGATTACTGACATTCATGATGAATCAGACCACGAAAATGCTTGCCGTATCGTCTTAGAGCTGCGCTCAACGCGAGTCGATGTCGATCGCGTGATGAGTCATCTGTTTGCCAGTACTGATCTAGAAAGTAATTACCGCGTCAATATGAATATGATTGGCTTAAACGGTAAACCGCAGGTTAAAAATCTTAAAGAAATCCTAGAAGAATGGCTCGTTTGCCGCCGTTCAGTGGTCACGCGCCGTTTGCAGTATCGCCTCGATAAAATCGATAAGCGCTTACATATTCTCGCAGGTTTGCTAATTGCCTATCTAAATATTGATGAAGTGATTCGCATTATTCGCGAAGAAGACGATCCAAAATTAGCATTGATGCAAGATTATGATTTAACCGATATTCAAGCCAATGCCATCTTGGATATTCGTCTGCGTCAACTGGCAAAACTTGAAGAGTTTGAGCTGCGCCGCGAGCAAGACGAGCTGGCTGCTGAACGCGCTATTATTCAAGAGTATTTGGACAATCCAGACAGTTTGACCACTCTGATGATCGATGAGCTCAGCGCCGATATGAAAGAGCACGGCAACGAGCGTGTGTCACCACTGGCAGAACGCGAAGAAGCACAAGCGTTAAAAGAATCTGACCTCGTACCAAGCGAGCCGATTACCGCTGTACTATCGAAAGCCGGTTGGATTCGTGCTGCTAAAGGCCACGAGGTTGATGCTGCTGGTATGAGCTACCGCTCGGGCGATGCTTATCAAGCACACGTCCGCGGTAAATCGAATGAAAGAATCTACGTGCTCGATAGCACAGGGCGCAGTTATAGTATCGATGCGCATAACCTCGCCTCGGCTCGTGGTCAGGGCGATCCGCTCACCAGTGTTTTAAAACCGCCAGCAGGAGCAACTTTTGAGCAATTGTTAACCGGTGACAATGACCAGCGCATCATCTTAGCCAGCTCGCAAGGCTATGGTTTTATCAATACGCTTGGCAATTTAGATAGTAATCAAAAAGCCGGTAAAAACATCATTAACCTTGCTGCCAATAGCCGATTGTTACCTATCGCCCGTATCGATGATCAAGCTGATTTGATTGTAAGCTCTGAGAATAATGACAACTCTGCTAGCGAAAATAGCTCTACTCCTGACCATATCGCTGTCGTGACCAATGCTGGCTATTTATTAATCTTTGCACTGAGCGATTTGCCTGAGCAGGCTCGCGGTAAAGGCAATAAAATGATTACTCTAAAAGGTGATGAAGAAGTGCTGACTATCACGCCGCTCAGTAAACAAGACAGCCTAATCATTACTGCTGGCAAGCGTCATGTGACCTTAAAACCGATGGATTTAGCGAACTATACTGCGAAACGTGGTAGTCGTGGCGGTCAGCTGCCAAGAGGCTTTCAGAATGTGACGAGTGTTGAGGTGGTTAGGTAGTTAGAGCGATATAACTACTAAAAAATGAATCTTAATTAAGGACTTATCATGGAAGATTTAACCATATTTGAGAACTGGCTCGCAAAGCATCTACCTGAGGTTGTGAAAGATTTGCATCCGCCTGCTACTTTAGAAGAAGTTCAATTGTTAGAAAAAACAATTGGCAGAAGCTTACCAGAAGATTTTATTTTGTTATATCAATGGCATAATGGACAAATGGGTAATGCCGCTACTGGTCCTTGGTATGGCTTAGAATTCATGCCTATCAAAAAAATTATTAAAAGTATTGAGTTAGAAAAACAGATAATGGAAGAGTTAGGAGAAGATGAACTTAATTCGATGAGTGAATGGATGAAATCAACTCCTGACGGTTATGTTAAAAAGGCTAATAGCAATCCATTTTGGGTACCATTTGCCCACGACCATGGCGGAAACTTTCTAGGAATAGATTTAGACCCAGACAAGCTCGGTACCATTGGACAAGTAATTAACTTTGGTCGTGATGAAGAGCGGAAAATTGTGGCTAGCGAAAGTGTTAGTGACTTCCTATCATGGCTAGTAAAAGAGTTGGGCAACAGTAATTTTAATATAGCTATCGAAGATGATGAAGATAGAAGTTTGAATATGCTTACTCCCGAGAGCGGACATTTTTTAGATGCTTTAGCAAAAATTTATCCTGAGCAAAAGTGATGGCATATGATGGATAGCCACATAACATTAACAAAAACACATGAATTCATTTTATTACAACCACGCTACTTCTTTATAGTTAATACGTTTTAAATCACTAGCGATGGTAATATTTAACATAATAGGACTGTTAAACTCACTATGAATAATAAAGCCCCCACCCCCAAAATCATATTTTTTGATATCGACGATACCTTAAGCCGCAACGGTATTATCGCCGCGCACAATCAAGCAACGCTTGAAGCGCTAGCTAAGACTGATATTAAACTGGTGATTTCGACAGGACGATCAAAAGCCATATTGCCTGCGGATATTTTAGCGTTACTAGATGCCGATGTACTAGATGCTATCATCTGTATGAATGGACAATACAGCTTTAATAAAGAGGGCATGATTAGTCATTACCCATTAACAGATACGCAGACCAACAAAATTGTACTGTTATGCCAAAAAAGTGAACTCATCCATAAATTTGACTCAGCAACTCATATTGCATGGTCACATGAGAACGAGCGTCTGCGTGAATACAATGCGATAACGCCAAACTCTATCCTTGACCCAGATTATCATAAGGCCAATACGGTTTATCAATGCTCGGTATTTTTTAACAACCAAGAAGAGAAAATGCAGGAGGTTGATTTCGCTCAGGATGATTTAAAACTGGTACATTGGCATCATATTGGCGCAGATATCTTGCCAGCAGAAGCGTCCAAAGCACGAGGTATCATAGATTTATGCCAGCATTACGCCATTGATGCGAAGGATTGCATGGCATTTGGTGATGGATTGAATGATTTAGAGATGTTTGATTTGGTCGGGTTTGCCGTAGCAATGGGCGATGCAAAAGCAGAACTTATAGAGCGTGCAGATTTTGTCACTGGTACGATTGAAGAGCATGGTATTCAAGCGGTGGTTGAGCATTTACTTGTAGTCTAGCAGTCAGTTCAAAAATCGTAAAAGAGAAAAGCTTAAATTATATTAGCTATACTGCGTTTAATTACTCCTACATTATTGTTTAAATTGATTAAACGCATCCACACCAAGCCAATCTGCTCCCAGCATCACTACACTCAGTACTAATCCTATAAGCAAACACAACTTAAAACCAAAAGGCATATACCTGTATGGCATTTGGGTAATGCCATACAGGTGCATATTTTCCACTTTATTAATGGGATAAAATATTAGTCCAACAGCTATCATAAACATAAAAGGCGCTAAGAAATAAAACCCCAATAATTGCATCGGCTTTTCTGCATAGAAAATAACCATCAAATATGCGCTCATCACCATAATAAATAGAGCAATAAGACGAGTGATAAATCGTGGTTTGGCAAATTGACGAGCATATTTGCCTACATCGTGGACACGCTGATTTTGGACATTAAGTATAGGATCAGTATAAATTTGTTCTATCGATTTTATGGCAGGAATTAAGCGTCCAATCTGCCAAACATCTCTAATTGAGGAATACAACCAATAAGTTAAAATAAATACAATAAGCAGTAGCCACCATTTTACATTTGGATAGACTGCCCAAATCATAACTACAAATATGAATAATGATATGAGTGAGACAAGGCACTTTAAAAGAGCGTTCAACCGCTTTGCTTGCAGTCCTATTAATATAAGTCGTTTTCGAGCAATAAACGTAGGTGACTCCGCGCCAAGCGGTATCTCATTGGTCAGTTTTTTGCCCATAATGCTGAGTGTGCCTTTGATACTGGCATCGTTCAGCCCTACTCCATGATGAAGAATCTCCATCAGCTCATCAATACGAGCTTGGTGTTTATGATTTATCAAAATATATAAATTCCAGCTGCGTTTATCTTTTAGAGACTAAAATAGTTTAGTTTCTTAATAACTTCTAACCCCTCCCCATAACCAAACCATAAATCCAACTACCCAGTTTGTATAGGCCAACAGCAATCAAAATGAATATTAATGCAGCGATTAGATAAGCCAAAAATGTTGGCATATTGGTCAACCAACCAATACTAAACGCCACACCCAAATACGTTTCTAATGGCCAGCTTAAAAGTGGCGTGTCTATACCACCCGTATTAAAAAATGCCATGATGGCGCACAGACCTATCAAAGCAGTGATGATTCCAGCAATTTTTTGGTTATTCATATCATCTCTCTTTTACAATTGATTCAAATTTATCTCATAAATAATCGAACCATTACGGCATTGTCAAACCACCATCAACCGCAATAGATTGACCAGTGATAGCCGAACTCAAGTCTGACGCCATTAGCAATACTGAATTGGCAAAATCGGCAACTGAGGTTGCTTGGCGCAATGGCGTCGTCGTGGCGATATAATCAAACACTTCTTCAGTCGTTAATTTACTAGCATCAGTAGTTTTCAACAGTCCACCTGCCAGTAAGTTAACACGGATACCATATTGTCCAAGCTCAGCCGCTAGATTACGCGTCAAACCAATGAGCGCAGATTTTGCCGTAGTATAGTCGTAATAAGTCACCACCGGATTATAAACAAGATTGGTTGAGATATTGATAATCTTGCCCATCTGCTGGGCTTTCATTTGCGGTAATACTGCTTGCACGGTATTAACTGCGCCTTGGACAATACCATCTATTTGCTGAGAAAAATGCGCCCATTTAACGGTCTCAATACTGGTGTAATCAGCACTTGGGTTGAACTGATAGCTCGGCAAAGCATTATTAATCAAGATATCAATACGCCCGAAACGTTCTACAACTTCCGCTGCCATCGCTTGCATTTGTGCCAAGTCAGTCACATCACCTTGATAAGCAAACGCTTGCCCACCTGCCGCTTCGATATGAGCAACGACTGTTTCAGCAGCCGCTTTACTATTGAGATAATTAACACAAACAATCGCGCCTGCCGCTGCCATTTGCTGAGCAATTTGCGCGCCGAGACCACGACTCGCGCCTGTAACTATGGCGACTTTATTGGTCAATAATGCTGGTATAGTCGCTTGAATCTCATTCATTATGTTTTATCCTTTATTATTTGATACTTATAGAAAACAAGGCTTATTTTAATGGCTTTATTTTAGTGACACTACAAACTAGACAGCGCCAATCATAGCATGATTAACGAATTGCATAATGTGGGGCTATTCTCACTACCTTTATATACTTTAATTAAAACTAAGCAAATTCAAGCAGTTGCCCTTTAAATTTCGACTTAGCATAACCATAACCGTATAATGAATATACTATAACGGTATCATGTGCCCGACTTTTATCTTTTTGCCCTATTTAGGAGAGCCATCTTGTCCCATTTATCATCAAGTCTTTCAACTAGCAACCTTACCCGAATGCTACCTAAAGCACTGTTGTGCGTTGCTATTGGGCTTTCGCTTGCTAGCTGTAGCAAATCTGACAATGCCGCGGCTGATGGTAGTGCTGCTCCCAGTAATGTCACGCTCAATCTCTATAACTGGTCAGAGTATATGCCACAAGAGATTCTCGATGGCTTTACTAAAGAGACCGGCATTCGAGTTAATTACACCACCTTTGATTCAAATGAAGCAATGTACGCTAAATTAAAACTGCTTGATGATTCGAGCCAATATGACTTGGCGATTCCATCGACTTATTATGTCGAAAAAATGGCAAAAGAAGGTCTGCTACAAGAGCTTGATAAATCTAAATTAAGCAACTTTAAAAACCTCGATATTTCATTTACTAATACTAAAGTTGACCCAGAGAACAAATACTCGATTCCCTATATGTGGGGCAGCACCGGTCTTGCTATCAACGGCGAAACGGTTGATCCTGCTACGGTTAATAGTTGGAATGACTTATGGCGTCCTGAGTTTAAAGGTCAAGTGATGCTGATGAATGATATGCGTGAAGTGTTTGGCATGGCGCTATTGACCCTTGGTTACTCAGGTAATAGCAGCAATCCTGATGAGATTAAGGCAGCCTATGAAAAGCTGACGACCTTGATGCCAAACGTCAAAACTTTTAACTCAGACGCCTCGCGCATGCCCTATATGGAAGGCGAAACGAGCGTCGGTATGACGTGGAATGGTGAAGCAATCATCGCCAATAACGAAGGTCTGACCAGCTTGGTTTATAAATACCCAACCGAGGGCGCGATATTATGGATGGACAACTTCGTCATTCCTAAAAACGCCAAACAGGTCGATGCGGCGCATAAATTTATTGATTATCTAATGCGTCCCGAGAACTCTAAGATTGTCAGTGAAGAGATTGGCTATGCATCGCCTAATATCGCGGCTCGGGAATTGATGCCTGAGGACGTTAGAAATAATCCAACCATCTATCCGAGCAAAGAAATATTAGCAAAAGCTGAATTCCAAGAAGATGTCGGTGATGAGGCGTTGCAAGTCTATCAGCAATATTGGGATAAGCTAAAAACCGGTCGTTAATTATCTAGCTATTAAGCTCAAAAGACAGCTTAGAATATCACCCATAAAAAAACGCTGACTTTAAATGGTCAGCGTTTTTTTAGCATTGATATTTAGCATTGATATTTAGCATTGATATTTGGTATTTATAAATGCAAATCAGTTTCGCTACCTTTATGTTCAATTCGGCGTTGTTCGCGGCGCTGATAGCGCAGACCAGAAGCAGCAAACCATTGCGCTTGAGTCGCTTGTAATAAGTCACTGAGCCCCTGCAACTGTACTTGTAATGTTTGGGTCAACCAAAAATAGCCTTGCCACTCAAAGCCCAAACTTTCTACACTTGGATATTCTGATACCGCAATACGGGTAATGGGACGAAAAACTTCGTCATTTGGGCTACGTAATACTGCCGCCATATGTTGCATCGCTTGCGTCAATTCATGTTGATAATGTATGAGCAGAATATGATTTTCATCGTCAATCTCAATATTAGCCAAGCGCGGCGCAGCACTTAATAACAAATCAATGGTACCGATAATATTACGATGCGTGCGCTGAATCGTCTCTAGGGTTTCTTTATCGATTCCTGATTCGCTGGCAGTCGCCGCGATATGCGGACGGACGGCTAACAGGCGCTTATTAATTTTTTGTAACGCCTTAACCAAAGATTTATTAACCGGTGTATCAGGTACAGAGCGGCTCGCAGGATAAGTCAAACTTGATAAGCTGGTGGCCTTGCTAAATTTAAACGGCTTTGGCACCAAAACCTCAGCATCAATATGATTTCCAACCCCTGCATACAGATTGCTGCACGTTTCAAGGTTGCTTGCCAATAAAAACCGCCACATCAAGGTAGATTTAAGTGGTAAAACTAAGGTCGCCGCTACTGCCACGCCAGCGCCAAGCAAAATATTAAAGGCGCGGTAAAGACCATCTTGCGCTATATTACTGTGATCAGGACTCGAGACAATCATAAGCATGGTAATGCCCGTTAACAGACCGATATAACCCAACTGCTTGACCGCCACATAACCGATGATGCCGCTAATAATGCCAATCAGCGCATAATACAACCACAACCAACCACCGATATCTTGAATCAGCCATAAAAAACTCAGTCCGACCACCACCCCAAGTGAGGTGCCCAATATTCGCTCTTTAGCCTTGGTATAGATCGCCCCTTGATACTGCAACAAGCCCAATATCACAAACACAGTAATGGTCGTCCATTCACCATGCGGCAGGTTCGTAAGCTCATTTAACACTAATGCAGTGAGAACGGCGCTACCCAAACGTATCGCATGCAAGACGTCAGCATGCTGATAGCGGGCATAAGGCTCAATAAGCGGTGCAGTAAATCGTTGCCAAAAATTTAGTTTCACGCAAGACGTCTCTTATAATTAAGGAATAAAAATAGCGTTAAGTAATGATTATAAATTTAGCAATGCACAAAGCCATTATCAAAAAATAACGCCTTTTACCTATTAAAAGATAAAAGACGTTAAAGGTCAAACATGCTAGCACATAATACAAAAAACATGAGTATATGCTAATACTTGGCGCTCTGTTGCTGTAGAAAACTAGACGTCTAAAAAGTCTAATATACCTTCAGCAGCTTCGCGACCTTCCCAAATGGCCGTCACCACCAAATCAGAGCCGCGTACCATATCGCCACCGGCAAAGATTTTAGGGTTACTGGTTTGAAACCTAAACGTTTGCTTCTCTAAAGCTAAAACGCGACCGGAGTCATCCATCGTTACTTGCTGGGTCTCAAACCAATCGGCAGGACTAGGACGAAAGCCAAAAGCTAGAATCACCGCATCACAAGGAATAATCTCTTCAGAGTTTATAA
Organism: Psychrobacter sp. DAB_AL43B; assembly: GCF_900168255.1. Taxonomy (NCBI): domain Bacteria; kingdom Pseudomonadati; phylum Pseudomonadota; class Gammaproteobacteria; order Moraxellales; family Moraxellaceae; genus Psychrobacter; species Psychrobacter sp. DAB_AL43B. Next base: position 2,888,952 of record NZ_LT799838.1, read on the forward strand.
TCGGTTCAGGACGACGGCGACCGCGTTCATCTGGCGCGCCCAAATGTGTCGTGACTACTTTAACCGCATTAACCTTACCATTTAAGCCAATAATTTCGGTTGGTTGGCGGTTGAATAAGAATTCAACGCCCTCCTCGCGCGCATTGGTCACCTCACGGCGTGAGCCAGGCATATTTTCTTCATCACGGCGATAAGCGCATATAACTTGCTCTGCACCTTGACGGATACTGGTTCGGTTACAATCCATCGCCGTATCACCGCCACCTAGCACCACGACCTTTTTACCTTTTAGATCGATATAGTCTGCTGGATTTTTTTCCCAGTCATTACAGCGATTGACGTTAGCTATCAAAAAATCCAGTGCATCATGAACGCCCTCTAGCTCTTCACCGGCGAAATCACCGCGCATATAAGTATAAGTGCCCATGCCCATAAATACTGCATCGTAGTCAGAGAGTAGCTCATCGATACTGACGTCGGTACCAATTTCAGTCTCTAAGCGAAACTCAATACCCATGCCTTCAAATACCACGCGGCGATTGCGCATGACGTCTTTTTCCATTTTAAACTCAGGAATACCAAAGGTTAATAAACCGCCAATCTCAGGACGTTTATCAAACACAACAGGGGTAACGCCATTTCTAACTAAGATATCCGCACAGCCAAGCCCTGCTGGTCCTGCACCGATAATGGCAACTTTTTTATCTGTCCAAATAACTTCTGACATATCCGGACGCCAGCCGAGTGCAAAGGCGGTATCGTTAATATATTTTTCCACGTTACCAATGGTCACGGCACCAAAGCCATCGTTGAGCGTACAAGCACCTTCGCACAAACGATCTTGCGGGCAGACACGACCGCAAACCTCAGGTAAGGTATTGGTTTGATGACACAACTCTGCTGCTTGAAATATCTGCCCTTCAGCCGCCAGTTTCAGCCAATTCGGGATGTAATTATGTACCGGACATTTCCATTCACAATACGGATTGCCGCATTCAAGGCAGCGGTGCGATTGCTGCGCGACCGACTCACTTTCAAACGGTTTGTAAATCTCCACGAATTCGGTGGCACGAGTGGCAATATCTTTTTTGCTCGGCTCAAGCCGTGGTACATCTAAAAACTGAAAATCATTGTCTAAGCGCTTTACCATGATGCTGTCTCTTTTATATAAGGCTTTTCAATAAGAAGCTTTGACAGTCAACGTATACGAGGCTAATTAATATGATAAATTAATAAAACTCGCTAATACTTCGTTGCTGTCACGGCTCTGCTTAACATATTTGGATTGCAAACTTAACCTACAATATTTACCTGACGACCGTTATTGTGGGTCGGCCATGGTGGTCTTAAGTAAGGTTGCAATGTTTGCCGCTTTTGGCTTAACCAAGTAAAACTTACGCGCATAATGTTCAAAGTCAGCCAATATGGCCTGCCCCCAAGCGCTAGCCGTTTTATGCACATGGTTTTCGATGACTTGTTGTAAATAGATACGATGCCCTTCGGTTTGCTCGCTTGAGATACGATTTAAATCAATCAGCTCATGGTTACAGCGATCAAAAAAGTCACCTTCCATATCAAGTACGTAAGCAAAACCACCGGTCATCCCCGCACCGAAGTTAAGACCTGTGCGCCCAAGGACGGTGATAATACCGCCGGTCATATATTCACAGCAGTGATCGCCAGTGCCTTCGATGACCGCATGAGCACCAGAGTTTCGGACGCCGAAGCGCTCGCCTGCAGTACCAGCAGCGTATAATTTGCCACCCGTTGCGCCATATAGACAAGTATTACCAATGATAGCCGTATCTTGCGCGGTGAAACTGGAATCCTTGGGTGGATAGATGACTATCTCGCCGCCCGCCATACCTTTACCGACATAGTCATTGGCATCGCCTTCTAATTCAATATGTAAGCCACCAGCATTCCACACACCCAGACTTTGCCCTGCGGTACCGGTTAAATGCAGCTTAATCGGCATCTCATTCATGCCAAGATTGCCCCAAACTTCTGCAATCTCACCTGAGATACGCGCGCCAATCGAGCGATCGCAGTTACCGACGGCATAGCTATAATCGCCACCATTACCTTGGCGAATATTAAGTAGCATATCCTTTATCATTTGCTCAGCAAGTAAGCCTTTATCAAACGGCTCATTACGGGCAACCTGACAGGTTTGCGCTTTGCCGCTACTGGCTGGATGACTAAATAGTAACGGCGTTAAGTCAAGATGACGCTGCTTATCTGTCGTGCCTTCTAGCACTTCAAGTAAGTCAGTACGGCCGACCAGCTCTTCCATACTACGGACGCCTAATGCAGCTAGCCATTCACGCGTTTCGGTCGCCACAAATTTAAAGAAGTTAATCAGCATTTCAGCTTCACCGATAAAGTGATCATCACGTAGCTGGGCTTTTTGGGTGGCGACCCCAGTTGGGCAATTATTCAGATGGCAGATACGCAAGTATTTACAACCGACTGCTATCATCGGCGTGGTACCAAAGCCGAAGCTTTCCGCACCAAGAATCGCAGCTTTAACCACATCAAGTCCTGTTTTTAGACCGCCGTCAGTTTGAATACGAACCTTATGACGTAAGCCATTCACCCGTAGTGATTGATGAGTTTCAGCAAGCCCTAATTCCCACGGCGAGCCTGCATGATGGATAGAAGACAGTGGCGATGCTGCCGTACCACCGTCATAACCTGAGATGGTAATCAAATCGGCATAGGCTTTTGCTACCCCAGTCGCAATGGTGCCAACGCCCGGACGCGAAACTAACTTGACCGATACTAAAGCATCTGGGTTGACTTGCTTAAGATCAAAAATCAGCTGCGCCAAATCTTCAATCGAATAAATATCATGATGCGGCGGCGGTGATATGAGCGTCACACCCGGTACTGAATAACGCAGGCGCGCAATCAAAGCATTGACCTTACCGCCTGGCAGCTGCCCGCCCTCACCGGGTTTTGCTCCTTGAGCGACTTTGATTTGCATGACTTCCGCTGAGCGCAAATAGGCTGGTGTGACGCCAAAACGACCGGAAGCGATTTGCTTAATTTTTGAGTTACGCAGTGTGCCGTAGCGTACGGGATCTTCGCCACCCTCACCTGAGTTTGAACGTCCGCCAATGGTATTCATCGCCATGGCAATGGCTTCATGCGCTTCTGGCGACAACGCCCCTAACGACATGCCCGCAGAGTCAAAACGCATAAGAATTGCCGAAATATCTTCAACCTCATTGACATCGATACCGTTGTCCGTTTTAAGCTGCAGTAAATCACGCAAAGTCGCCACTGGACGGTTATTGACCAGATCAGCATACTGACGATAATTATCATAATTGCCCGTCCGTACCGCGGTATGTAGGCTATTAATCACATCAGGGTTAAAGGCATGATATTCTTTATCAAAAACAAATTTTAGTAAGCCGCCTTGATCCAGTGGCGCGCGCCGTTTAAATGCATTTGCCGCAAGCTGCGCTTGATCCGCTGCCAAATCAGCAAAGGTTGCGCCTTTAATACGACTTTGCACGCCTTTGAAACACAAGCTGACGACTTCTTCAGAGAGACCAACCGCTTCAAATAGTTGCGCACCGCGATAAGAGACAATGGTAGAGATGCCCATCTTTGATAAAATCTTGAGCAAACCTTTATCTAAACCTTTACGAAAATTTACTCGCGCTTGAATCGGATCACCAAGCAGCTCACCAGTCGCGACCAAGTCATCAATCACATCATAAGCCAAATATGGATAGATACAGGTCGCACCAAAGCCAATTAGTACCGCCACTTGATGCGAGTCACGAGCCAGACCGGTCTCAATAATTAAATTGCCATCAGTACGAATACCTTGAGCAATCAGATAATGATGTACCGCACCGGTGACCATAATGGCATTAGCTGGCACTTTAGCAGCATCAATATCTTTATCAGACAAGACTATCAGCGTATGACCGGCACGAATGCTACTAGCGACTTGCTCACAAATAGTGGTAATGGCAACGGACAATTCTAGATTGCGCTCATAATTTAAATCGATACGCGCCATTTTAAATGCAGGATCAGCGAGCGTTTCTAACTGCTGCATCTTGCTCGCTGACAATACTGGCGACGACAAGATAATGCGATGGGCATCTCTTGCTGATGGTGCAAACACATTGGTTTCAGCGCCTAGACACGTCTGTAACGACATCACGATAGATTCACGCAGCGGATCAATTGGCGGATTGGTTACTTGTGCAAACTGCTGACGGAAGAAATCACCGACATGGCGTATTTGCTGTGACAGCACTGCCATTGGCGTATCATCACCCATCGAACCGACTGGCTCTTGAGCATTTTCAGCGTTTGGACGGATGATTTCTGTACGTTCTTCATTGGTGATGTGATACATTTTTTGTAGTGCTTTTAGCGGCTCACCGCGACATGCCCGCGCGGCAAGATCTTCCTCTAAACGCTCATCATCACGGATACGTGTTGCTTCTTCACGTAACCATTTACGATAGGGATGCGCCTTTTTCAGTAAGGTCGCAATCGCCTTGGTATCCATGATTTGACCCGTCTGCGTATCGATGACCAGCATTTGACCGGGGCCAACACGACCTTTGGCAAGCACATCCTTTGGTTTGTAGTCCCAAACACCAACCTCAGAGGCCACGGTGATATAACCATTCTTAGTCGTCACCCAGCGCGACGGGCGTAGACCATTACGATCCAGCATACAGACCGCATAGCGACCATCTTGAATAACCAACCCTGCTGGGCCATCCCACGCCTCCATATGCTGCGAGTAAAACTCATAAAACGCCCGCAAGTCCATATCCATACTATCGACATTTTGCCAGGCAGGTGGCACAAGGATAGACATGGAATGGAACAAACTCATACCGCCTGACATCAAGACTTCCAACATATTATCTAAGCTAGATGAATCTGAACCACTGCTATTTACCAATGGTGTCAACTCGTTCAAATTGGGCAGTTTGGCAGATTTTAATTTCGGCGTACGTGCCTCAGACCAGCTGCGGTTACCCGTGATGGTATTCAGCTCACCATTATGAGCAAGATAGCGAAATGGTTGTGCTAAGGGCCAACGCGGCAAGGTATTGGTTGAAAAGCGTTGGTGAAATACCACAATATGCGACGCCAAACGCTCATCTTGTAAATCCAAGAAAAAAGCAGGCAAATCGGATGGCATTACCAAACCTTTATAAATGATGGTCTGACAGCTTAATGAGCAGACATAAAACAGCTCATCACTCACTAAGCGCTGCTCTGCTTTTTTACGGGCAACAAACAGCTTACGGTTAAAATCGTCCGCAGCTAGATTATCAGGGGCATTGACAAATACTTGCTTAAAATCTGGTAAGGTCTGACGCCCAATATCACCGACAATGCTTAAATCAAGCGGTACGTCACGCCAGCCAGCTACCTCTAAACCTTGTGCTGTAATCTCATCGCTTAATACCTGCTGACTATGCTGTGCTTGGGTTTTATCATCATTAACGAACACCATGCCAACCGCAAAGTTATTCGTCATCTTAAACTGCTGATCAGCCGCGATATCTTTAAAAAATGCAATAGGCGTCGCCAGTAATAAACCGCAGCCATCGCCGGTCTTACCATCAGCGGCAACACCGCCACGATGGGTCATGCAGCTTAGGCTATGAATGGCCGTTTTTACTAAATCATGGCTGGCTTGTCCCTCAATATGAGCAATCAAACCAAAGCCGCAATTGTCAGAAAAATCATCTGGCGTGGCCAAATGCGTGTGGGAAGAAATCATCGACATAGCGTGTCCTTTTAAATGAGCGGTAGTCTATGCAACCAATGTGATGCACAAACCATACTCCGCAAGCAGAACGGGTTAAATATATTCACATAAGCGGATTAATAAAGCGCAGGCAGAGAAAATAGTGCAAGCGTTTTGAGCCTGATAAAAATACTTATCACGACTCCATTTATTCTAGAGCAAGTAGAGCTATTACCTTAACGCTAGCTACTAAAATAACATCGGTAATAAGATGAGATAGTCATCAAAAGACCAAGTTATTCAGCATTTAGGCGTTATCATCTACCGGTATCATCTGCCAGTATTGTCTCTGTTATAACGTTCAATGTGAACGCCACAACACCTGATGACTAACCCGTAAAACAGCTCATATAACGCTAGTTTTCCATCACATCTGAATATCAAACACCCTGTATCTAAGCGCCTTAATAATCCTAATAATAAGAGGGATTGCGCTATTTACGATAACTATACAGAGCATTGCCCAGCTTTATATTATTGAATGCTAGCTAAAAAATCTAGTTTTTTTATTAATTTATCCATCAGATTTTGTAAGCGCTTATATTATCTTTCGTTATATTAAACATAAGAACACATGGATAAATTATTTATAAAAAAAGCCCACTACAATTTTGAGTGGGCTTTTTAATACAGATTTATATTTTAACTTAATTACTCTTTTCTTCGATCAGCTCTTTGATAGTATCGCTGTTCTCTTTTGCTACCGCTGCACTTTTACCCTTGCTATTATCTTTTGGTGCTGCTGCAGTTTTAGCATTGCTATTGGAGTTTTTATTCGCCGAGCCTGTATTTTGATTCTTACTATTGGCATTTGCACTATCAGGATTAGCATTATTACTGTTGCCGTTATTAGCACTAGCAGCCGGCGGCTTAGGAGTAGCAACCACTGGTGGTTTCTTCGGTGCATTGGTATCGGTATTCTTGGGTGCTGAAGTAGTCGCACCTTGCTCTTCTGTGCCGACAATACGCTCTTCATTGACAGATAAGGTCTCAGAGGTATCGACGGACTGGCGAATGCTCTCAGCATTGGCAGCGTCTTGAGCATTACGATTGGCAGTATTGCTTGCTGCTTGGTCAGTGTTGTTATTGGTTTGCTGACGAACCGGTACTTCTCGTTTGGTTGGTCGTAAATTTACCGAACGCGTGCGTTTAGCGCTTAAGTCTTTGACAGGGTCAGGACGTTCATAATTATCGATAATACTGACGTAGCGATTAATCTCTTCAGGCAATACTCGTACATTAGCAGGCAGCTTAAAGTCTATTAGCTTGGCAGCCCCGACCGCTTCTTGTGGACTGCTCATCAGCCCATAAGTCAGCATATAACGTACTTGCTCGTTATCATCAAGATAGCGGAAGTACGCAAACTTGTTGCGATCTTCACGACCTTCTAAGTAACTAGCAATCACATCATTTTCAGCGACATTCATCACCTGTACGGTCCATTTGCCTTTGTTGGCCAGCAAATAACGCTTATCTTTAAATTCGTCAGGATAGCTACGCAAATCACGAACGGTGGCATCAAAACTTATCGGCTGCACATCGGTATCAAGCTCATGCAATGATTCGATTTTTAATGGTTGTTCAAGCTCAGCGCTCAACGTTTGCGGCGCTGATATTGGGGCGTTTTCTATTTTGGCACCCATCGCCGGTGTTTGACTGAACATCCAGACTAAAGCGGTAAACACGCCCAGCAGCAAGGTCGCTATCAGCCAAATCAATGCTTGACGGCGATAGGATTGGCTAGCGGTGCGAGTCGTCGAGCGGGTTGCTGCCATGGGAGTGTCCTTGGTAAAGATGTACTTAGAATTTATACTTAGTGCTCATAAAAAACACAGTCAAATAAAAACAAGACCAAACTGCCTAATTTGAATGCCCATTTGTCAGCAGCTATTTATAAGATGCTTTCTGCCGTACCTTGCGAGTGATTTTTTGCCAACACCTCAGTCAGTAGCTGCGCATCAAAATCACTGGTTAAGACTGCCTTACCTAATGATTTTAACAAAATAAGGCGAATTTGTCCCTGTTTCACTTTTTTATCATGACCCATCAAGCCTAAAGCCGTCTGTACTTCTATAGGCGGCGGATTGATTGGTAAGTTGGCCAAGGACAATACGCGTTTAACACGGGCGACTTCATCGCAAGTTAACCAGCCAATTTTTTGCGATAGCTCAGCAGCTTGCACCATACCAGCAGCGACCGCCTCACCATGTAGCCAGTTACCATAGCCTTCATGCGTTTCAATCACATGACCAAATGTATGACCAAAGTTTAATAACGCCCGTACGCCTGATTCTCTTTCATCTTGGGCGACGATATTGGCTTTATATTCACAGCAGCGTTTCACCGCCTCGCCAAGTACCGCCAAATCTAATGCCATCATCGCAGGTAGATTCTGCTCAAGCCATGTCAAAAAATCTACATCCATAATGAGGGCGTATTTAATAACTTCAGCCAATCCTGCTGATAACTCTCGCGCTGGTAAGGTTTTGAGCGTACTCATATCAGCCAATACCATTTGCGGCTGCCAAAATGCCCCAATCATATTTTTACCTTGTGGATGATTGATACCCGTTTTGCCACCAACGCTTGAATCCACTTGTGACAGTAATGTGGTTGGGATTTGAATAAAATTTACACCGCGCATAAAGCTTGCCGCCGCAAAACCTGTCATATCGCCAACCACACCGCCACCAAGCGCGATAAGGGTGACATCACGATTAAAGTGCGCCGCCATTAGCGCATCATAAATTTGGTTAATACTGGTCTGATTTTTATATTGCTCGCCATCTGGCAGTATACAAACCTTAACGGTAAATTGTTCTTCTAATAGTTGCTGTAGGGCTTCTAAATATAAGGGTGCAACCGTCTCATTGGTGACGATCAATACTTGCTGACCCACAATATATGGCGCAATTTGGCTTGCCATACTCTTGTTGTCTATGGCTATTTTTTCAGTAATGACGATTGGATAATCATGACTTTGCGTATGTACTGTCAAGTCAGCATGAAACAGTGGCGTTGCCATGAAAGTCTCCTTAAGTCTTACGAGTAAAAGTTAAATAATAAATAGGTATTCAATAATATTTGTCACATCAACCACTTTTTGACATCAGTCTTTTTCAGGTTCTGAAGCGACATACGTAGACGCGCAAAATGAATTGAGCTGCTGCAATAATTGATTGACCATATGCCGTGGATATGTGTGTCCCGTCGGCATGATAATATGCGCCACCTGCCGATATAATGGGTCGCGCGCGCTATATAAATCTTGCAATATTTTTCTGGGATTCGGCTGCTGTAACAGAGGTCGCGATTTGTCTTTGGCGGTACGAGCCATTTGCACATCGACTGGAGCATTAAGGTAAATGACTATACCGCGCTGCTTTAGATACTCACGATTCTCAGCTGCCATAACCGCACCGCCGCCAGTCGCTAAGACAATTTGCGGTTGCTGGGTTAATTCATCTATTGCTCGTGTTTCACGTTCACGAAAGCCTGCTTCGCCCTCTTTAGCGAATATCCAAGCAATATCAGCACCCGTTTGCGACTCAACATACCAATCACTGTCTACAAACGGTCGTCCTAATTGCTTTGCCAGTAATCTGCCAATTGTGGTCTTCCCTGCTCCCATCGGCCCTACTAAAAATACCGACGGTAATTCCTCAACCATAGTACTCACTCAGCTAAATTAGGTATGATACAACGTCATTGATATTCTGGCTAGTAATGAGCTGTGATTATTGTCAGTAAAATCCATGTAATTAAAGAAGTGCTAATCATCACAACCATAAAAAAAGCAAGCGCTAAGGCTTGCTTTTTCGGACTGAAAACCAATGAAAGGCTTATTAATCTAAGCGACTAATGCCATCATTGATCAGTTTTGGCGTGATAAATATCAGTAGCTCTTCTTTAGAGGTGCTACGTACATCTTTGCGGAAGGCGCGACCAATATAAGGCAAGTCGCCTAAGAAAGGTACCTTATCGACACCATTACTGGTACGGTTCTTAAAGACGCCGCCCAATACAATCGTTTGACCATCTTCGACAATCACGTTGGTTGAAATAGAGTCTTCGGCGATAGCAACCTGATTGTTAATAATGGTAGGTGTGCCATTAGTGATTAACAGTTGCAAACCAATCTTACCATCTGGAGTAATGTTTGGCGTGGCTTCCAGACTTAATGCTGCTTCTTTAAAGCTGGTAGTAGTGGCGCCACTGGCCGATGCTTCTTGATAAGGAATCTGCGTACCAGAAGATACCTTTGCGGTTTGTTTATCAGCCGTCAAAATCTTTGGTGTAGAGATAACTTCACCACGATTGTCTGCTTGCATGGCTGACAACTCAAGATCCAACATAAAATCAGAGATACCAAGTAGACCAAAAGCAATACGGCCAGCAGGATTATCAACACCCAAGTCGACGTTTAAGTTATCAGGACGGCTGATATCGTATTTAGGATAAGAGATCGTTTGTCCATTGACTGTCGTTGTCTCTACATCAAAATCTTTTAAATCCCATAAGGTTTGATTGCTACCACCAACCAGCAAGTTTCGGTTATTGGCGGCGCCGTTTGACAAGATACCCCAACGAACGCCAATCTCTTTACTAAAGTTATCGCTAGCGCTGACGATACGTGCTTCAATCATTACTTGACGGACAGGAATATCAATTTTGCCAATTAACTTATGAATATTTTCAATACTGGCTGCCACATCTTTAACGATTAAGGTATTGGTACGCTCGTCGACCGTTACCGTACCACGATTAGACAATAAGGTGTTGCTGTCATTTGCGTTGCCTGTACTACTGCTGCCAGAAGAGCCGCCGCTACCTTGCGAGATAAGCGTCAAAACATCTGCTGCTTTTGCATAGCTTAGACGAATATATTCAGTGCGTAGTGGTGCATAAGACTCAACGGCTTGCTGTGCTTCAAGGTCTTGAGCTTCTTGCTGCGCAAGCTCAGTAGAGGGCGCAACCAAAATCACATTACCATTTTCGCGCTTGCCCAGATTTTTACTCTTGAGAATAATATCAAGCGCTTGATCCCAAGGTACATTAATAAGGCGCAAGGTGATATTACCAGCGACCGAATCACTAGCAACGATGTTCATCTCTGTAAATTGTGCCAAAATATCTAATACACTACGAATTTCGACGTCTTGAAACTCCATAGATAACGCTTCACCCGTATAAACTTTTTCTTCAAGCGTTGGTTCGCGTAGTAGCTCTGGCTTTCTGATACCGATATTTAACTGATTACCTGACTGATAGGCTTGATATTCATAATCTTCTTTCATATTAATGGTGATGACACCATTTTGACCTTGGTTTTTAGTATCAATACTATCAACCAGACCGCTATTAATATTCAAGCGGCGTAATAGATTTCTAGGCACGGTACTTCCAGTCAAGCGTACGACCAGTTTATTACCTTGGCGCTGAACATCCACTGGAATTGCTTCATTGGCAAGGGCAATACTTACATTACCGCCGCCATCATTCCCTGCTGAAAAATTAACGGCGCTTAGTCCGTCATAACTATACTGCTTGCTAACTTGTGAGGCCGCAAGCTGTGGACTTAACAAGGGGTTGACTCGTACTACCATAGTGTCAGCAGGCACTTGGGTTTTTGTTACGGTCGGCTTAATAGGAGCAACTGCTCCGCTATTGCTCTCTACGATTGGGGTGACAATCGCAGTAGTGGTGATGGCAGCATTGCGATTAAGCACATCTTGAACAGGATCATTGGTAATCACTTGGCTAACCACAGCACGATTAGGGTCGGTAATCGTCAGCAATAACTCATTGCCATCAATAGCCGTGGTATAGTTGCCAGCTTTTTTTAGCCCAACAATAAGACGCGTGGTACTATCGCTGTTCAGCGTAGTGACGTCATTGATTATACCGATATTATATTCATTAAAGCGACTGGCAAGCCCATTTTGCACCTGTTCAAAATCCAACACCAAACGGCTGGGATTATCTAACTGGTAAGCGGCAGGTAATACTGGCGCGCCTGTAAATCCCAAACGCATTTGCGTCACGGCTGGGGCAGTCTGCACGACAGAAACATTATTGATGCGCTGTTCGGCATAGGCACTGCTACTTATTGCTACCATACTCATTGCCAATGCTGAGATGGCAAAAGTAGAAGATACGCGGTTGCTCATCGTCATTACCTTGTTATTGCGTACTGTCATTATTTATTCCTCAAAAAATCTGCCGACTTAGCTTATAGGGGACACTAGTGACTGGGGTTTTTCAACAAACCCAGCACGGCTGTCTGGCACAATTTCAATCAAGTTAATCTGGGTCGGCGTGATTTCAACAATACGGCCGTCATTTATTCCAAGATAATTACCGACTCTAACGCTCGCAACCGAACCATCAGGACGCTGTACTAAAGCGTATTGCTGACCTTCGGGTGAAATAACGACACCGCGAAAGACCAGTTGCGATAGCTCGTATTGCTCAAGCGGTTCTTTGACTCGGGTTATATCAGGGCGCACGCCATCAATAGAGGTCGTCGGACCTTGTACATTCACTAAACTTGGTGGCAAAAATGGGCTACGCTGTGCACTGGCGCTATAGACAAAATCTTCTACCAGCTCAGCTTTAGGCGGTGGCTCAATCGGCTGTGCTGACTGGTTGCGAACATCAGCCATCGCCTGCTCTGCCAAACCAATACGATCAGTACAACCAGTCATAGATAAAACTGCAGTGCTTAAAATCAGTAGCATGGGTAGTTTTTGGCTAGTCATTAGTTGCCTCCTGCAGCATCAGTAGGAGCGGCTTCGGCAGTGGCAACCGTTTCATCGCCTTCAGGAGCCGCTTCTTTTGAGCGATAAGTTTTGGTTTGTAGTACCAAATTAAGCTCCGGTAAAACATCCAAGGTCGGCTGTGGATTACTGACTTCAAAATCGTGCATAGTGATAATGCGCGGTAAAGCTGCCAAACCACTAATAAAGCTACCAAACTGATGATATTCACCCAACGCAGCGATACGAATAGGCTGCTCAATGAAGAATTCATTTTCAATTTCAGGCTCTACTGAAATATCTTGGAAACGTATATTACTACCCACGCCCGTCATATTGATACCCTCTACTAATTCTGATACGCGAGTATCTTTTGGTAGCTGGTCGAGTAAGGTATTAAACTCAGTTTCCATCTGAATAACTTGTGCTTGATACGCCTTTAGATGGCGAGCACGTGATTCTTTTTCACGGTAGCTATCAAGTAGAGTTTGCTGTTGACTTTCAGCCGCTGTAATTTCGTCGATTTTACTGCTAATTGGTAGCGCCCATGAAATGGCGGCAATCAAGGCAATAATAAAACTAATAACAGTGACTTTGACTGGGAGCGGCCAACTGCCATAGTTTTCAGCATCCAATGACTCAAAACTGCGTCGAAACTCATTTAAATCAAATTGCTTCTTTGATTTTAAAGCAGTCTTTTTGGTTTTAATAAGCGTTTTTTTACGGGTCAGCTTCATAACTCACCTCCAGGTCCAGTAGTGCCATCTACAGGTGCAGCTGTCTCCGACTGTACTTTAGTCGTTACCACAAACTGTACATAACTGTCTTCAGGATAAATAGGACGCGGTTGTGCACCAGTGGTGACCGTGGTTTCTAAAGTAGGCGCAGCTTGATAAGCCGTGATATTTTGCTGGATATTACTGACGGCTGAATTACCCATCCACTTACTATTATCAAGATTACGAATCAAACTTGATACGATGTTTGGATTGTCTGCAAGACCTGTCAACGTCAGCACATCACCTTCACGCTTTAAATTATTTAAATAAAGTGCTGGAGGAATGGCTTTGGCAAGATCATCCCATAAACGCACAGGCACAGGGCGTCGACCTTGTAAGTCTTGGATAACCTGCATACGTGAGATGATATCTTCACGGCGCTGCTCCAAGCTATCAATTTCTACTAAAGCTTTATCTAAGAGCGCATTTTCTTGCTCAATCAGCGCATTGGCATCCAACTGTTCGTCGAGTTCATTGTTAAAATAACTCCAAGAAGCGAATGCAGCGAGCAAAGTAAGCAAAGTCACTGCCACCACTAAGGTGATAAATTCTTTATTACGGCGTGCGCGCTCTTCTTGCCGCCAGGGCAATAAGTTAATACGAGCCATTAGTCAAAGCTCCTTAACGCTAGACCGCAAGCGGCCATTAAGCTTGGTGAATCAATCGCCAGCTGCTCATTATCGATATGCGGAGCAATGGTCATGTTGATAAACGGATTTGCTATGCTAACAGGCACGCCCAATCTCTGTTGGGCCATACCAGCAAGACCAGCAATAGAGCTACTGCCACCAGCAAGTACCACATGATCAATACTGCTATATTGGCTTGAGGAGAAGTAAAATTGCAACGAACGAGTAATCTGTTGAATAATATTTTCTATAAATGGGGTCAATACATCAGAATAGTAATCATCAGGTAAAGTACGCTCACGTTTACTAATAGTGGCTTCTTCAGCCGATAGTCCATAACGGTTCTGTATCGCCTCAGTTAGCTGACTTCCACCAAATAATTGCTCTCGGCTATAAATAAACTCACCGTTTTTAGCAACATATAAAGTCGTTTGATTATGCCCAATATCGACTAAAGCCACTAAATCTGGCAGATTTGGCAAACTGTCTGCCATCAAACCAAAAGCACGTTCGATCGCATGAGACTCAATATCCATGACTTTAGTTTGTAGACCACCAAACGTTAAGGCGTCAACCCTTTGGTCGACGTTTTCCGAGCGAGAAGCGGCGAGTAGCACTTGTACCATGTCGTCGTTTATAAGAGACGGACCTAATACCTCAAAATCCAAATTAACATCTTCTAATGGATAAGGCACATATTGATCAGCATCCAGACGAATTTGAGCTTCGCGCTCCACATCATTGAGCACCATATCCATATCGATGACTTTAGTAATCACCGCTGACCCTGAGACTGCGGTTGCAGCGCTGCTACTCGAAACTTGGCAACGTCGAGCCAAGCTTGCTATGGCATTCCCTACAGTCTCAGTGTCTATAATGAGTTTGTCGATGACTACGCCTTCTGGTAGTATTTCAGTACCATAAGATTTTAAATGAAAAACGCCTTGTTGGCGCTGTATGTCGACCAACTTTACTGAGGTGGTACAAATATCCACGCCAATTAAATGTCGACTCTTAGAAGTAAATAGCCTCACAAACTCTATACCTTATATTTAGTGTACAATCTGATAGTTATTTGTAATAATTTAGTACAATACTTTACTTAACAGACATATTCAAGCATTTAAATTATCTATTGAGGATAACTTACACATTTATTATTACTTGCCTATTTTGTTCAAGGTATAATGCCATACCTGTTGCAAATTTTAATTGATAAGTCTGACTATGACCAAAAAAAATGCTACCGTTCGTCTTATTCACTTTTTGGTGGGGCTTTTCATCGCTTGTTTAGCGTTAGCGGTTATATTGGCGCTTGCCGTACCTATTGGATTTTATGGTATGGCGATGTATTTATCGCCAACCTTGCCTAGTACTCAAGAGATTAAAACGGCAAATTTAGAGATGCCATTACAGATATATAGTAGTGATGACAAGTTAATTGGACAGTATGGCAATCGCCTATCACTACCCATTACCTTTGACGAGATACCGGAAGATTTGACCCACGCTTTTTTGGCAGCAGAAGATGCCTCATTTTTTCAGCATAGTGGTATCAGCATTAAAGGGCTTGGTCGTGCCGTTACTGAAGTAGTGACTGACGATGACAGCCAAACTGGCGGCTCAACCATCACCATGCAGGTGGCCAAAAACTACTTTTTAAGCTCAGAACGTACCTTAAATCGCAAGCTGACAGAGTTATTTCTAGCTCGTAAAATTGAAGACGAGCTGAGTAAAAACGATATCCTCACCCTTTATGTCAACAAAATTTATTTAGGAGAAGGCGCTTACGGTATTCGCGCCGCTGCTAAAAAATATTATAGTAAATCACTAGAAAGCCTCACCATTGCCGAAATGGCCATGCTAGCAGGGTTGCCAAAAGCGCCTTCTAAATATAATCCGGTGGCCAACCCTAGTCGCGCGCTCACGCGGCGTAACTGGATTATCGGACGCATGCATGAATTGGGCTATATTAATAAAGCCCAACATGACGAAGCTATCAACGCCCCAATCGGCATTAACCTTTATCAAGAAAAACTTGATGTTAATATGCCTTATTTGGCAGAAATGACACGTTCTGCGTTGGTTGACCGCTATGGTGAACAAGTCATGCATGGCGGCTGGCGTGTACGCCTTACCGTTGATAGTAAAGCACAGACAGATGCCGAGGCTGCCGTACTAACAGGATTGGTTGCTTATGAGCATCGCCATGGTTGGCGCGGCGCTGAAGCAAATGACGAACCCCTTGAAAACTTCCGCCGTTATAGCAATATGTCGCCCGCTAAAGTCACTAAGGTTAACGCCCGTAGTTTTGAGGCGACAATGCCTTCAGGTGAAAGTATTACGGTCAACTGGTCTGGTATGAGTTGGGCGCGCAAATATATTTCTGCCGATCGTATTGGTTACTTTCCTAGTAATGCCAGCCAAATTGTCAGTAAAAACGACATCATTCGCCTGATACCTACCGCTAGTGGTGGTTGGCAGTTGGGACAAATACCTAAGGTACAAGGTAGCTTGGTCTCTTTGAATCCTGAAACAGGTGCCGTTCGAGCACTGATTGGTGGCTTTGATTTTAACCATAGTAAATTCAATCGTGCCCTTCAAGGCTGGCGCCAACCGGGTTCAACCATCAAACCACTTGTTTACACTGCGGCGCTAGAAAAAGGCTATCGTCCAGATAGTATTGTCTCCGATCGTCCGATTCAAGTAGGTGACTGGAAACCTAAAAATTCTGATGGTCGTTTTTTAGGTGATATTACCTTACGCCGCGGGCTATATTTATCACGTAACTTAGTTTCTATTCGCTTACTGCAAGCGATTGGAATCTCTGATGTGCGCAATCTATTGGATGAATTTGGACTGGATAAAGAAAAGCTACCAACCACTTTGTCTCTGGCCTTAGGTGCCGGTCAGGCCACCCCATTACAAATGGCAACAGCTTACGCCACCTTTGCCAATGGCGGTCACCGCGTTCAGCCTTATTTTATCGAACAAATTTATAACTATAATAATAAACTCCTATTTCAAGCCAATCCTCAGCAAGCTTGTGCCTTATGTTTCAATGATCAGCTTGACGACGTTAATAAAAAACTCCTCGAAGATTATGAATTGAAAAAAGAAAAGGATAGTAAGACAGTTGATTCTATTGATGAAAAAGCGCGCTCTAAAGCTAACTCTTCAAATGAGAATCCAGATAGTGATATAGACGTAGAGAATGGTGACAATACGGCCAAAGCTAGTAAAGAGGTGGATTTAAGCGTTTATGATGCTAGCCCAGAATCGGATCGTCTAAAAGCGCCTGTTATACAGTACGTACGTGCTGAGCAAGCGCCGCGTATTTTAAAACCAAGGGTGGCTTTTGAGATGGCAGATATCTTACGCGATGTGGTACAGCGTGGTACAGCCTTTAAAGCAAAATCTTTGGGACGTGATGACATTGGTGGCAAGACTGGTACTACCAACGAGGCAAAAGATGCTTGGTTTGCAGGATTCCATCCTACCAACGCAACAGTGGTATGGATGGGGTTTGATCAACCCTCAACGTTGGGTCGACGTGAGTATGGTGGTGTAGCAGCATTACCAGTATGGATGGACTTTATGAAAGCCCAATTAAAAGACACTCCTCATCAGTGGGTCTCTATTAATAACAGAGCTAAGTCCAAAAAACAAAAGCAAAGTATTATAGAGATGATAGATGAAGGGGTTACCGATCTTGAAGACGAAGATGCCGATATAGGCAAATCAGAAAAGCCCGTCAAGACCACCACACAACAACGTCAACCACCTACTCCTAAGCCTGTCGAAATGCCGGAGAGTACACCGGTATCAAAACCTACTAATAACAGTAGTGCTAATAGTAACAGTCCAACGCAGAAACCAAAACCGTTAGCGCCCACGCCTGTGGAACGTATGCCAACGATGCCAGAATAAATATACAACTGACAATATAGACTTATACCTTAAACAAAAAGGCTTGTTCAGTATTTACTGAGTAAGCCTTTTGTTTGTCCTCTTAAAACTCTACCATACCAGCACGTAGCTGTTCTATCAGCTCCAAAAACTGCTGGCGCCATTCACGTATTGTTGCATCATCCGGCAACCACTGATTCGATAATGTAACGACATTTACAATAAGATCGGGCGACTCTGTTGCACCTCTATTTACCTGTTCATCGATTATAGGATCAGATACTACGGCATATAAACAGCGCTGGTAAGCGTGCTCTATATTCGCTAAAAACCCCTGTTGTTGTAGCTGCTGTAAGCGCTGCACTTCCGGCGATACTTGGGTACGCTCACTGAGCGCCGCTTCAATATCTGACAGCGTTGGTGCCGCCAACGTTATATTATAAAAATAACCAAGCTCTTGTACAAAAGCTAAGAAAGTACCGTATAAATGAAAAATAGCCGTTTCACAATGCGCTTGATAGTGCTGCTTATCGTTAGTACTTGCCGCAGCTTGACAGGCCAGACGACAAAAATATAGCTTTTGATTGGTACGGTCAGCTTGATACTTAGCAACGCGAGTCTTACCAGCCATGCGCCTATCCTTTTTAATTATTAATGATGATGAGCTATTATTCAAACAGCCATGACTGTTTTATAAAGCTACTTTATTGCAGTGTACTATTTTCTTAAGTAACTTCCTAAGAAAATAACCCGTGATTCTTCACTTTCTTAAAGGCGCAAAAAAGCCAGCAACATGGCTGGCTTTTTTATTTATAAAAACAATTGAACGTTATTTCAATTAATGATTACCTTGATTAAGCTCTTGAGCAAACGCTTCATCGAAGCTAGCAAAATCTTTGCTATCTGTACTGGCTGTCATATCAAACGCTGCATTCAAATCTTTATCATGCAGTTTTTGCTCCGCTTTTTCTTTACGGGCTTTATGATAAGCAAGACCAGTACCAGCAGGAATCAAGCGACCAACCACTACGTTTTCTTTCAGACCACGTAGCTCATCGACTTTACCAGTAACCGCAGCAGCCGTTAGGACACGTGTGGTCTCTTGGAAAGAAGCCGCTGAGATAAAGCTTTCAGTTGCAAGGCTTGCTTTGGTGATACCAAGTAATTGACGCTCATACTGTACTGGGAATTTATCTTCCGCAACCAGCTTCGCATTCAACGCTTTAATATCAGCATACTCTACCTGATCGCCTTTGAAGTGGCTTGAATCGCCGCCGTCGGTAATTTCAACTTTACGCAACATCTGACGAATAATGACTTCGATGTGTTTGTCGTTGATTTTTACACCCTGCAAGCGATATACATCCTGTACTTCGTTGACGATATAGTCAGCAAGCGCGGTTTGTCCTTTTAGACGTAAGATATCGTGCGGGTTTTGTGGACCATCAGCGATAACTTCACCACGTGCAACCGTCTCGTTTTCAAAGACGTTGATTTGACGCCATTTCGGGATCAGCTCTTCATGAATCTCGCCATCTTCATTGGTAATGATAAAGCGATTTTTGCCTTTGGTCTCTTTACCGAAGCTCACGACACCAGTCATCTCAGCCATGATAGCGTGATCTTTTGGACGACGTGCTTCGAATAAATCAGCAACGCGTGGTAGACCACCGGTAATATCTTTAGTACCTGATGATGCTTGTGGTACACGGCCTAAGATCGAACCTGCTGCTACTTTTTCACCATCGCTCACGCGAATAATGGTTTCAGCTGGTAAGAAGTAAACCACTTCTTTACCTTCGTCCGTGTTCAAGATAATCGCAGGACGTAAGTCTTTTGCTGAGCTTGAACGGTCACGAGTGGCTAGAATCTCAAATGAGCTCATACCAGTCGCATCATCAACCTTCACAGTCGCAGTTAAGCCATCAGTAATGTCACTAAAGCGTGCTGTACCGGCGAATTCTGTGATAATAGGATGCGTGTGCGGATCCCATTTAGCGATGGTTTGACCACCTTCAACCTGATCTTCGTTTTTCACGAGTACGCTTGAACCATAAGGTACTTTATAGCGCTCACGCTCACGGCCAAGCTCATCAGTCAATGCAATTTCAGCTGAACGCGATACGATAACCAAGTGACCATCGGTATGTTGAACGGTTTTCATGTTTTCGAAATGCGCTTGACCAGCACTACGTACAGAGATGCTATTGTCTACAGATGCTGAGCTTGCGGCCCCGCCCACGTGGAAAGTACGCATCGTTAACTGAGTACCCGGCTCACCGATAGACTGCGCTGCCATCACACCGACTGACTCGCCGATATTGACTTGATGACCACGAGCAAGGTCACGACCATAGCACTGTGCACAAACACCATGTTCGATATCACAAGTAATGACCGAACGTACCCAGATATCATCAATTGCATTGTTATCAAGGACGTTAACCCAATGCTCATCGATTAAGGTACCAGCTGGAATCAGAATTTTTGATTCGTCATCGTTATAAGATACGTCACGTGCCGTCACACGACCAAGCACTAATTCGCCTAGCTTCTCAATGATTTCACCACCTTGGATATGTGGTTTCATGAGCAAGCCTTGCTCAGTACCACAATCTTTGCTAGTAATAACCAAATCTTGTGCCACGTCAACCAAACGACGAGTCAAGTAACCTGAGTTAGCCGTTTTCAATGCCGTATCAGCTAGACCTTTACGCGCACCGTGAGTTGAGATAAAGTACTGTAGTACGGTCAAACCTTCACGGAAGTTGGCTTTAATTGGTGTTTCGATAATTGAACCATCCGGTTTAGCCATCAAACCACGCATACCCGCCAACTGACGAATCTGTGCCGCACTACCACGAGCACCAGAATCTGACATGATAAAGATAGAGTTAAATGACTTCTGCTCTTCTTCCTCACCTTGCGCATTGATTACTTTATCTGTAGCCAAGTTATCCATCATCGCTTTAGCGACTTTGTCATTGGTACGTGACCAGATATCAACCACTTTATTATAACGTTCACCAGCCGTTACGAAGCCTTGCTCAAATTGGTCTTCAATTTCGCGAACTTCAGCTTCAGCCACTTCAATGATTTGCTTTTTCAGTGGTGGGATGACCATGTCATCAATACCAATAGACACGCCAGATAGTGTTGCTTGAGCAAAACCAAGATACATCAATTGGTCAGCAAACATAACACTTTCTTTGACCCCTACTTTACGGTAGCAAGAGTTGATCAATTTAGAGATATTTTTCTTCGTCATCTCTTCGTTACATTCATCAAACGACATACCTTTAGGCATGATGTTCCAAATCAGTAAGCGACCAGCTACGGTGTCTTGTAACTTGATTTCTTTAGTCTCATTACCATCGTCATCGATATGCGTTTCAGTAACCCGGACTTTAATCTTAGCGTTCACATGCAAATCGTTTGAGCCAATCGCACGCAATGCTTCATTAACGGTGGCAAAAATCATGCCTTCGCCTTTGGCGTTGACCGATGAACGGCTGATGTAATACAAGCCCAAGACCACATCTTGTGATGGTACGATGATTGGCTCACCGTTCGCAGGGGACAAGATATTGTTGGTAGACATCATTAGTGCGCGTGATTCAAGCTGAGCTTCTAGGGTCAATGGCACGTGGACCGCCATTTGGTCACCATCAAAGTCAGCGTTGAATGCAGTACAAACCAGTGGATGCAACTGGATTGCTTTACCTTCAATCAATACTGGCTCAAATGCTTGTAGACCCAAACGGTGAAGCGTTGGTGCACGGTTAAGTAGTACTGGATGCTCACGGATAACCATGGCCAGCATATCCCAAACTTGCGGCTCTTCACGCTCTACCATCTTTTTGGCAGCTTTAATCGTCGTTGCCAAACCATGAGATAATAATTTGTTATAAGTAAATGGCTTGAATAACTCAAGTGCCATTTTCTTCGGTAAACCGCACTGATGCAGACGTAGGGTTGGGCCAACAACGATGACCGAACGACCAGAATAGTCAACACGCTTACCAAGTAAGTTTTGACGGAAACGACCTTGCTTACCTTTGATCATATCAGCCAAAGATTTCAATGGACGCTTATTACTACCCGTAATCGCACGACCGCGACGACCGTTATCTAACAAGGCATCAACTGACTCTTGCAACATACGTTTTTCGTTACGTACAATAATATCAGGCGCACTCAGCTCAAGCAGACGCTTTAAACGATTGTTACGGTTAATCACGCGACGATATAAATCGTTTAGATCTGATGTCGCAAAACGACCACCTTCTAGCGGCACTAATGGGCGCAAATCTGGTGGTAGTACTGGCAAGATGGTCATAACCATCCATTCAGGCTTGTTATGCGAATCACGGAAAGCTTCTAATAACTTAAGACGCTTAGACATCTTTTTAAGCTTAGTCTCAGAGCCTGTTTGTGGAATCGCTTCACGTAGCTCATCAATCTCAATATCTAAATCGATATCTTTTAATAGGTCTTGAATCGCTTCTGCACCCATCTTGGCAACGAACTCATCACCAAATTCTTCAAGGGCTTTATAGTAATCTTCATCATCAAGCAATTGATACTTTTCTAAAGAAGTAAGACCAGGCTCAGTAACGATATAGCTTTCAAAATATAGGACGCGTTCGATATCACGAAGCGTCATGTCTAGCAATAGACCGATGCGGCTTGGTAATGATTTTAAGAACCAAATATGCGCAACAGGACTCGCTAGGTCAATATGACCCATGCGATCGCGACGAACTTTAGCCGTGGTAACTTCAACGCCACATTTTTCACAGATAACGCCTTGGAATTTACGGCGTTTGTATTTACCACATAAACATTCAAAATCTTTTACTGGACCAAAAATTTTGGCACAAAAAAGACCGTCACGCTCAGGTTTAAAAGTACGATAGTTAATCGTTTCAGGTTTTTTAACTTCACCATGCGACCATGACTTAATAACGTCAGGCGATGCTAAGGTAATTTGAATGCTATCAAACTCTTGATTACCGTTGCCGGTAGGGCTTTGCATGATATCGAGTAAATCTTTCAAGTTGCTTCTCCGTTATCTTTATAATCATCTGACAGCGTATTATGAGCGCGGTTAAGATGAATGAAGGCAATGAATAGGGTTGAGACAAATCACTAAAAGCAGCAGCAATGAGCATACTGCCTTTAGTTGACAACTAAGTTAAACAACGGATTTAGTTGCTTTGTTTTAACTCAATATTGATACCCAGTGATTTGATTTCTTTGGTCAATACGTTAAACGATTCAGGCATACCTGGATCCATATATTGCTCACCATCGACGATGTTTTTGTACATACGCGTACGACCTTCAACGTCATCCGACTTCACTGTCAACATCTCTTGCAGCGTATATGTTGCGCCGTAAGCTTCTAGTGCCCAGACTTCCATCTCACCAAAGCGCTGACCACCAAACTGAGCTTTACCGCCCAATGGCTGCTGCGTTACTAGCGAGTATGAACCAGTCGAACGTGCATGCATTTTGTCATCAACCAAATGGTTAAGTTTAAGCATATACATGTAGCCGACCGTGACTTTACGATCAAACTTCTGACCAGTACGACCATCATATAACGTCTGCTGACCATCACGCGCCATACCCGCAAGCTCAAGTAAGTCTTTGACTTGATGCTCATGTGCACCATCAAATACTGCCGTACCCATCGGTACGCCATCACGTAAGTTATCCGCTAGCGCCATGATGTCATCATCGGTTAAGCTATCAAGATCGACCTGCTCGCCGCCAACTTTGTTATAGATTTGGTCTAGGAAATCACGCAAATCTTTTATCGCAGCTTGGGCTTTGAGCATACCATCAATCTTCTCGCCCAAGCCTTTCGCCGCCATACCTAAATGCGTCTCCAATACCTGACCGATGTTCATACGTGATGGTACACCAAGCGGGTTCAATACGATGTCGACGGTATTGCCATGCTCATCATAAGGCATGTCTTCAACTGGCATAATGCGCGAGACAACCCCTTTGTTACCATGACGACCAGCCATTTTATCACCAGGCTGGATACGACGCTTAACCGCTAGATAAACCTTAACGATTTTTTGCACGCCATGTTGCAAGTCGTCGCCTGCAGTCAGTTTACGTTTTTTCTCAGCAAATTTCACATCGATGTCTTTTTGCTTATCGACTAAGTACTCTGCAATTTGCGTCAAACGCTCAGAGATTTCTTCTTCAACTGGCTGGATATCAAGTAAAGTTTCAAGGCTCATATCTTTCATATCAGCCAACGCCATGACTGTACCGGCTTTTAGACCAGAACCACCACTGACTTTTTGGCCATCTAATAGATTACCAATACGGCCACGGGCTGCTGCTTCAAAAATACGTAGCTCTTCTTTTAAATCTTTACGATAGCTGTCAAGTTGTGACTTTTCAATAGCACGTGCGCGCGCATCTTTTTCAACGCCGTCACGGGTAAAGACTTGTACGTCAATAACCGTACCCTTGCTTGATGTTGGTACACGTAAAGACGTGTCTTTCACATCAGCCGCTTTTTCACCAAAGATAGCCCGCAGTAATTTCTCTTCTGGCGTTAGTTGTGTCTCACCTTTAGGCGTGACTTTACCAACTAAGATATCACCCGCATCGACTTCAGCACCGATATAAACGATACCGGCTTCATCAAGACTTGATAATGCAGCTTCGCCAACGTTTGGAATATCAGCAGTGATCTCTTCTGTACCTAGCTTGGTATCACGCGCTACACAAGTCAACTCTTGAATATGAATGGTGGTGAAACGATCTTCTTTCACTACTTTTTCAGATAACAAGATTGAATCTTCGAAATTGTAACCATTCCACGGCATAAATGCGATGCGGATGTTCTGGCCCAATGCAAGCTCACCAAGATCCGTTGACGGACCATCAGCCAAGATATCACCTAAAGCAATAGCATCACCTTGGTTAACAATAATACGTTGGTTGATACAAGTGTTTTGGTTCGAACGGGTGTATTTAACTAAGTTATAGATATCAATACCGGCTTCACCAGCAATCATCTCTTCTTCGTTCACACGAACCACGATACGCGACGCATCAACGTCTTCGATCACACCGCCACGCTTAGCGATCACACAAACACCTGAGTCACGCGCAACGTGACGTTCCATACCTGTGCCTACTAACGGCTTATCAGCACGTAGCGTAGGAACTGCCTGACGTTGCATGTTCGAACCCATCAAGGCACGGTTAGCATCATCATGCTCTAGGAATGGAATTAAGCCTGCTGCGACCGATACTACCTGACTTGGCGACACATCCATATGCGTCACTTTTTCTG
Source organism: Psychrobacter sp. DAB_AL43B (assembly GCF_900168255.1). NCBI lineage: Bacteria > Pseudomonadati > Pseudomonadota > Gammaproteobacteria > Moraxellales > Moraxellaceae > Psychrobacter > Psychrobacter sp. DAB_AL43B. The sequence goes on from NZ_LT799838.1 coordinate 2,914,166, forward strand.
GTGGCATACGGACAAATTCACCATAGCTACGAACACTGACCATCTCATCAGACAACGCGCCATCAGCGGTCACTGGTGAATCAGCCTGTGCAATGACTGTACCTACTTCTTCAATCGCTGACAGATACTCAATAATATCCGTAACTTTACCATCAACTACACGGCGATAAGGTGTTTCTAAGAAGCCAAAGCTATTGGTCTTAGCAAACGTCGCTAGTGAGTTAATCAAACCAATGTTTGGACCTTCAGGAGTCTCAATCGGACATACGCGACCATAATGGGTGTCATGGACGTCACGTACTTCAAAACCAGCACGTTCACGAGTCAAACCACCGGGTCCTAATGCTGACACACGGCGTTTATGCGTCACTTCAGACAATGGATTGTTCTGATCCATAAACTGTGACAACTGACTTGAACCAAAGAACTCTTTAACCGCAGCCGCAACTGGCTTAGAGTTAATCAAATCTTGTGGTGATAAGTTATCAGATTCAGCTGAGCTTAAACGCTCTTTGACCGCACGCTCAACACGCACTAGACCAACACGGAATTGGTTTTCTGCCATTTCGCCCACTGAACGAATACGGCGGTTACCTAAGTGGTCAATATCATCTACTTCACCGCGGCCGTTACGAATCTCAATCAGCTCTTTTAATACATTGACGATATCAGCATTGGTTAGAACACTGCGTTCACGCTGAATGTCAGCGTCATCAGTATCTACAAAATCAAGACCTAAACGACGGTTAAACTTCATACGACCGACATTTGATAAGTCATAACGATCGGCGTTGAAGAACATGCTATCAAACAACTTCTCAGCAGTTTCAACCGTTGGCGGCTCACCTGGGCGCATGACTTTATAAATCTCAACCAACGCTTCTTCGCGGCTTGAAGTGCTATCAGCGCGTAACGTATCGGCAATATAACTGCCTTGATCGATATCGTTAGTGAATAAGATACTGAACTCTTTGATAGATTCACTGGCTTCAAACGCGCTCAATTTAACCAATAATTCATGGTCAATAAGGGTGTTTGCTTTAGCGATTACTTCATCATTAACGATGATGTCTTCGGCTAAAATACGCTCATATAAGTATTCATCAGGAATCGAGATTTTCGTCATACCCGCTTCTTCAAGCTGGCGGATACGGCGGGCATTAATACGTTTGCCCTGCTCAACAACCACGTCACCTGCAGGTGTAACGATATCGAACTGTGCCATCTCGCCACGTAAGCGATCCGCAACCAGATCAATCTCGAATTGCTCTTCGCCTTTATAAACTTTCACTTTATCAAAGAATAAATCTAAGATCTCAGAAGTGCTTAAGCCTAAAGCGCGGAGGATAATTGACGCGAGTAATTTACGACGACGGTCAATACGAGCAAAAACTAAGTCTTTAGCATCGAATTCAAAGTCAAGCCATGAACCACGGTAAGGAATAATACGGGCGTTATAAAGCACTTTACCACTTGAATGCGACTTGCCTTTATCGTGGTCAAAGAACACACCCGGTGAGCGATGTAATTGCGACACGATAACACGCTCAGTACCATTAATAATAAAGGTACCGTTAGCGGTCATCAATGGCATCTCGCCCATGTAAACGCTTTGCTCACGGATATCTTTAATGGCTGCTTTGCTGTCTTTATCTTTGCTGTCTTTATCTTTGATAATTAAGCGAATTTTGACACGCATAGGCGCAGCAAAGGTTGAGCCACGTAAAATACATTCACGCTCATCAAACTCAGGCGTACCTAAATAGTATTCAACGAATTGTAGCTCTGCGTTACCAGAGTGACTCTCAATTGGGAAAATAGAGGAATACGCAGCTTGCAAACCAGTATTCTCACGAGCTTTTGGCTTTTTGTGCTCTTGCAAAAATTGCTCATAAGAATCTACTTGAATAGACAGTAAATAGGGAATGTCCATCACAGTGGGCAATTCAGCAAAACTTTTGCGAATACGCTTTTTTTCAGTATAAGAATATGCCATCGAGAGTCCTTACAGTAAACGTGGAAACAAATTAAAAGCGTGGCCAGCGTGCATCAATACTATTTAATATTAATATTGTGCAAAACTGGCGACGTAAACGATAATATAAAACGGGTCTTAATGCTCAGCTAGTGACTATTTATCCATCGGTACAAGTGATACATTGGTACGTGCTTCACTACAACACTTTATTTAATCTTATAACTTACATCTAATAATCGATATCTAAGCCACTCTATATGATGACTCAGACCAACAATTTCAATATCATACAATCTATAATAGATTGCCTAGAAGGCAAAACTTACCAATATTCTTGAGAAGAAATAACTTCAATCGGGGTTATCCTAAACTACTTGCTATCAAAACCAATATCGTCACTCATATCTACCGTCTAAAAACCTATCTATTGACAGTAAAATCATGCTAAATGGATAACCTAAGTTCAATAGCTTTTCAGAATTAATAACAATTGGGGTAACTATAACTTTTAGAACCAGTATAAACTATAGTGTTATTGGGAAAGCATGCAGACACAAAAAAATGCCAAACATCTATGGACGTTTAGCTGATATTAACTGATTTCAAAAACTGGTATGTGTGCTTGCACTGTGTTTATTTGCATAGCTATCGTCTGTCCTTTTGATGGGTATCCACCGTGTTGTTGCTTACGACTGTTGGCAGACACAAAAGGTCAAGCTACGAATTATAATAAAAAAAAGCTGGCAATGCAAGGCATTACCAGCTTTTTTTGTACAACACTAAGATAAGCGAGGCTTATTTTAGTTCAACAGTTGCACCAGCTTCTTCAAGTTTCTTTTTCAACTCTTCAGCTTCAGCTTTGTTAACGCCTTCTTTGATTGGAGCTGGAGCGCTTTCAACCAAATCTTTCGCTTCTTTCAGGCCAAGACCAGTAGCTTCACGTACGGCTTTAATTACGCCAACTTTCTTCTCGCCAAAGCTGGCAAGAACTACGTCAAACTCGTCTTTTTCTTCAGCAGCAGCAGCAGCAGGACCAGCAGCAGCAGGTGCAGCAGCAACAGCAGCTGTTACGCCGAATTTTTCTTCCATAGCGCTGATTAATTCAACGATATCCATTACTGACATTTCAGCGATTGCGTTTAACACATCATCTTTAGATAGTGCCATGAGAACTCTCCGTTATCTGATAAAAATTAATTGATTTTAATATCGCTTCGATTGCTTGCCAAGTTTTCAAATAGTTATGACAATAAAGTGCAATCGGCGATGTCAAAGTTACGTTAAAACAAGCAATTATGCCGCTTCTTTTGCGTCTTTGATTGCTGCTACCGTGCGAACAAGCTTACTAGGAACAGCGTTCATAGTCTGGACAAGCTTGGTCACTGGTGCATTCATAGTAGCCATCAAGATAGAGATTGCTTCGTCGCGAGTTGGTAGCTTCGATACGCGCTCTAGCTCTTCTGGACCATAAACAACACCACCAACTGATACCAATTTGGTCTCTAAAGCTTTGTGATCTTGGCTGAAGTCATAAATGACTCGAGCTGCAGATCCCAAATCTTCCATAGAGAAAGCCAAAAGTAATGGACCAGTCATACGGTCTGACATGCTCTCAAACTTAGTGCCTTCAAACGCACGTTTTGCTAGGGTATTTTTTACCACTTTCAAAACGACGCCTTTTTCACGGGCTTGTTCGCGCAGCTTAGTAAGCTTTGCAACACCAATACCATGATATTCGGCAGCTACTGCTGAGTAAGCATTAGCAGCAACTTCAGACACTTCAGCCACAACTTGTTGTTTTTGCTCTAGCGTTAATGCCATAAGTTGACTCCTTTAATCTTATCAATCAGCTGAGTATTTAATCATTCAAACCTAAGTTTTCAACAATCAAACAACTCGCTTAGACTGACTTGATACGATACGTTATTAGCAATTACTAAAAAATCTAGCGCCCGCCAATAACGACTGATTACGGCACCGTTATCAGAATGACATCAAGTGATAGCCTAGCGCTTATATTAATTAATAATAAAAGTACTACTCTATCGGCTCTTATCAACAACTGGGTGGGTCACCGTCTGCGTAGGACAATTAAGATTTTCATCTGTCATCGATTAACAAAAGCAGCTTATTTTTATTAATAACAACTCAAAAGAGTCATACTTAATTTCGCTAAACTGCTCTCTACCTACGGTCTTAGACAGCATAGCGTTTGCTACGCTGACCTAATTTTTACAAATAGTTTGTACCTTTATTCAAAATATTTGAATATTAAGTACGTATTATTTCGCTGTGCGATATGGAACTGGATCAATACTTAGACCAGGACCCATTGTGCTAGACAAAGTGATTTTCTTGATGAAAATACCTTTAGAAGTAGCAGGCTTAGCACGTCTTAAATCTGCAATCAGTGCTTCAGCATTCTGTATTACTTGCTCAGCAGTAAAACCAATTTGACCGATAGTCGTGTGGATAATACCAGCTTTGTCTACACGGTACTGTGCTTGACCGGCTTTAGCGTTAGTAACCGCTTCAGCAACGTTAGGCGTAACTGTACCGACTTTAGGGTTAGGCATTAAACCACGTGGGCCTAGGATAGTACCTAGTTGACCAACAACACGCATTGCATCAGGAGCAGCAATAACGATATCAAAGTCCATGTTACCGGCTTTGATTGATTCTGCTAGGTCTTCAAAACCAACGATGTCAGCACCCGCTTCTTTAGCGGCTTCAGCAGCAGCGCCTTGAGCGAATACAGCAACGCGTTTGGTTTTACCAGTACCAGCAGGTAGATTGGTAGCGCCACGAACTACTTGATCAGATTTACGTGGGTCAACGCCCAAGTTTACTGCGATATCAATAGACTCTTTGAATTTTAGAGGTGGCAAATCATTTAGGATTTGAACCGCTTCTTCGATAGTGTATTGTTTTTCGTGCTCAATACGGCTATTGATTTCTTTTTGACGTTTGGTTAGCTTAGACATTATACACCCTCCACGGTAATACCCATTGAACGAGCGGTACCAGCGATGGTACGGACAGCAGCATCAAGACCAGCAGCAGTTAAATCTGCATCTTTAGTCTTAACGATCTCTTCTAATTGCGCACGATCAACTTTACCGACTTTAGCGGTATTTGGTGTACCAGAACCTTTAGCAACACCTGCAGCCTTACGTAATAGATACGCAGCTGGTGGTGACTTCATGATGAAGGTAAATGACTTATCGCTGTATACAGTGATCTCAGTAGGAATCGGTAGACCCGGCTCTTGATTTGAGGTCGCAGCGTTAAATTCTTTACAGAACGCCATGATGTTCACGCCTTTTTGACCCAATGCTGGACCAATCGGTGGTGAAGGATTTGCTTTGCCTGCAGGGACTTGTAGTTTGATGTAACCATCAATCTTCTTAGCCATGATTTTCTCCTAAATGGGTGATAGCGCCAAATCAACATTGTATATGTATACGTAATTGACTAACAGCTCCCCGGTTGATGATTTTTTTGCGGGTTTAGTCTAGTTTTTCAACTTTACTAAACTCAAGCTCAACCTGAGTCGGTCGATTAAATACGTTAACGGTTAAATGTAGCTTAGATTTCTCATAATCCACTTTTTCAACCAACCCTTTAAAGTCAGTAAATGGACCATCGATAACCAACAACTCTTCGCCCGGCTCAAATAGCGTTTTAGGACGTGGGTCAGTTTCAGTTTGATTAAGACGATTTAAAATGCGATCGGCTTCTACTTGCGTAATCGGTGCTGGCGTTTCGGGTGTACCACCGATAAAGCCCATAATACGTGGGCAGTCTTTAACGATGTGCCAAGTATTATCGTTCATTTCCATCTGGATTAAAACATATCCCGGAAAGAACTTACGCTCACTTTTACGTTTTTTGCCGTCTTTCATTTCGACGACTTCTTCAGTAGGAACCAATACATCACCGAATGATTCAGCGAATTCACTACGGTTAATACGATCAGTTAATGAACGCTGTACTTGTTTTTCATATCCTGAAAACGCTTGGACAATATACCAACGCATATCACGCTCCTAATCGTTATAAGTAAGTCATTAAAGTTAAGTCGTTAGCCGTAAATTTTGGATTAACGCTCGCTAATACGCGTCATTAACCAATAAATATGCCAACGAACCAAGTAAAAAAGTTATCCAACAACCAAACTATAAAACCAACAATCGCAATCATGACAATCGTTTGCCAGGTGTATTGAAAGGTTTCGTCTTTGCCTGGCCATGTAACGCGGCGTAGTTCTACAGCAGCGTCTTTCAATAAAGTTTTAAAGGCACGGCCTTGATTAGTCAATGCCAGACATAGCAGTGCAAATACAAAAAGCGCAACGATAATACCAATACGTACCCAAAGATCATTGGCAGGTTGCCAATAGCCGGGTAGATATTGATTGACTAAGGTTGCACCAATTAAAACGGCTGCGGCAAGTAGCCACAAGATCACATCTTTTATTGAGCCCGTCTTAGCAACTTCAACAGCAGAGGTGTTAACCGCTGAGATGTGCTTATCTTTAGACAGCATTCCACCAGCAATTGCCTTGGCATCAGATAACTTATTCTCGAGGTTATCTTGATTATTGCTCATAAAGAACTCACTTCGGAGATGATGGGGTATGACAAAGATGTGATAAGAAGATGGCAGGCGATGTAGGACTCGAACCTACAACCCTCGGTTTTGGAGACCGATGCTCTACCAATTGAGCCAATCGCCTAGGGGTGTTAAGGCTGATAATTATACAAGGTTTTGATGATAATGCAAGTTTTAAGACGATATTTTATCCGATTAATTCAATGAATGATTTTTTTAGCCATAAATATCAGGAATATCAGGGATCTCAGAAATAATTCTACAATCAATAGCCGTTTTCGTTGCAACTGTTTAGCTGTTTAACTGTTTAACTGTTTAGACCATAAATTAATTCATTTAACGCTTTAGCCACAAAAAAGCCGCTCTCAATAAAGAGAGCGGCTTTTAACTAACTACTTAACATAAACTAAGCATCAGATTGCTCTGATGTTTTAAATCTTAGTTCAATACAGTAGCAACAACACCAGCGCCTACCGTACGGCCGCCTTCACGAATAGCGAAGCGAAGACCTTTGTCCATAGCGATTGGGTGGATAAGCTCTACGCCCATCTCAACGTTATCACCAGGCATTACCATTTCAGTACCGTCTTGTAATTGGATTGCGCCAGTTACGTCAGTGGTACGGAAGTAGAACTGTGGACGATAGCCGTTTAGGAATGGTGTGTGACGACCACCCTCTTCTTTTGACAATACATATACTTCAGCGTCAAACTTAGTGTGCGGGGTGATAGAACCTGGTTTAGCAAGTACTTGGCCACGTTGTACGTCTTCACGTTTAGTACCACGTAGTAGTACGCCACAGTTTTCGCCTGCACGACCTTCGTCAAGCAGTTTACGGAACATCTCTACACCAGTACAGGTGGTTTTTTGCGTGTCACGGATACCGACGATTTCGATTTCGTCGCCAACGCGTACGATACCTGATTCAACACGGCCAGTTACCACAGTACCACGACCTGAGATTGAGAATACGTCTTCGATTGGCATTAGGAATGCTTTGTCGATGTCACGCTCTGGCTCTGGGATGTAAGTATCTAGGATGTTTAGTAGTTCTACGACCGCTGGTTGGCCGTATTTTTCTTGTGAACCTTTAAGGGCTTCAGTAGCTGAGCCTTTAACGATTGGGGTGTCATCACCTGGGAAGTCATAGTCGCTTAATAATTCACGAACTTCCATTTCTACTAGCTCTAACAATTCTTCGTCATCAACCATGTCACATTTGTTCATGAACACGACGATGTACGGTACGCCAACCTGACGTGAAAGCAGGATGTGCTCACGGGTTTGTGGCATTGGGCCGTCAGTGGCTGATACAACTAGAATAGCACCATCCATTTGAGCCGCACCGGTGATCATGTTTTTAACATAATCGGCGTGACCTGGGCAATCGACGTGGGCATAATGACGTGTTGGCGTGTCATATTCTACGTGTGAGGTGTTGATGGTGATGCCACGTGCTTTTTCTTCTGGTGCACTGTCAATGGCTGCGTAGTCTTTGGCTTCGCCACCAGAGGTGATTGCAGCTACAGTTGCGATAGCAGCGGTAAGGGTTGTTTTACCGTGGTCAACGTGTCCGATGGTACCGACGTTAACGTGTGGTTTTACGCGTTCAAACTTGGCCTTTGCCATGGGTATTTCCTCTTTTTTTGGGGTCAGTGCTTAAATAATATTGAGACAGTATTTAAAGCAATTTTAACCACATTAAGATAATTGTTAAAAGGGTGCACATACTAATGTGCAGATATTATAAGAAATTTGCGACCAATAACAAGTCTTTTAACAAGTTATTGGCTTAATAAATCTGACAATACAAAGCTAGGCTCTATATTGCCTTTATTAATTGGCTATTAATTACTCGTCGCCATCTTTAGAATTGAACTTAGAGATGATGTCAGCGGCAACTGATTTTGGAATCTCAGCGTACTTTTGGAATTCCATTGAGTATGTTGCACGGCCCTGTGACATTGAGCGCATTTGTGTCGCATAACCAAACATTTCTGCTAATGGTACTTCTGCACGAATCTGCTTGGTGCCACCAGGTAAATCTTCCATGCCTTGAACCATACCACGACGACGGTTTAGATCGCCCATGATATCACCCATATAATCTTCAGGTGTTTCAACTTCTACTTTCATTACTGGCTCAAGTAGCGTTGGGTTTGCAGCCATGAAGCCTTTACGGAAAGCGATAGAACCTGCCATTTTAAATGATAACTCATCCGAGTCAACATCATGGTAAGAACCATCATACAAGGTTGCTTTTACGCCAACGATTGGATAGCCAGCAAGTACGCCATTTTTCATGCGTTCTTGAATACCTTTATCAACCGCACCGTGGAATTCTTTTGGTACTGTACCACCAACAACTTCTTCAGCGAATTCGTATAAAACTTCGCCTGCTGGATCCATAGGCTCAAGACGTAACCAAACGTGACCAAACTTACCACGACCACCCGTTTGACGTACGAATTTGCCTTCTTGTTCAACAGTTTCACGAATCGTTTCGCGATAAGCAACCTGCGGCGCACCGATGTTGGCTTCTACGTTGAATTCACGCTTCATACGGTCAACAAGAATTTCTAAATGCAGCTCACCCATACCACTGATGATAGTCTGACCAGATTCTTCGTCAGTATGCACACGGAACGATGGATCTTCTTTCGCCAAACGACCTAAAGCAATTGACATTCTTTCTTGGTCAGCTTTAGTCTTAGGTTCAACCGCTAGGCTGATAACTGGATCTGGGAATTCCATACGCTCAAGCGTGATAACATTTTGCTCATCACATAAGGTATCACCAGTAGTCACGTCTTTCATGCCAACTAAGGCTGCGATATCACCCGTACGAATCTCTTGTAGCTCTTGTTGGGCATCTGCCATCATCTGCACGATACGGCCAACACGCTCACGCTTCATTTTAACAGGGTTATAAACGCTACTGCCTTGCTTTAGAACACCTGAATAAACACGTACGAAGGTTAAGTTACCAACGAACTTGTCGTTCATGATTTTGAACGCTAGAGCAGCAAACGGTGCATCATCTGAAGCTTCACGAGTACCTTCGCTTTCGTCTTTGTCGTCAAGAATACCTTTAATAGCAGGTACATCTATTGGTGCTGGAAGATACTGAATAACTGCATCCAACATTTTTTGAACGCCTTTGTTTTTAAAGGCTGTACCACAAAGTAATGGGATGATTTCATTATTAATCGTTAGTTGACGAATGGCACTATGAATCTGCTCAACAGACAATTCACCATTTTCTAAATATTCTTCCATCAACTCTTCAGTGGCTTCAGCAGCATTTTCTACCAGATACTCGCGATACTCTTCTGCTTGTTCTTGTAATTCAGCTGGAATCTCACGTTCTTCGTATTCCATACCTTGAGAGGCTTCATCCCAATAGATGGCTTTCATGGTCACAAGATCAACAACACCTTCAAAGTAGTCTTCTTTACCAATTGGAATAACCAATGGTACTGCCTTGCCGCCTAGACGAGTTTTGATTTGTTCGACAACACGGAAGAAGTCGGCACCAACGCGATCCATTTTATTAACGAATGCAAGACGTGGCACTTTATATTTATTTGCCTGACGCCATACGGTCTCAGACTGTGGCTGTACGCCGCCTACTGCACAATACACCATGCACGCGCCATCAAGCACACGCATAGAGCGTTCAACTTCAATCGTGAAGTCAACGTGACCTGGGGTGTCAATGATGTTGATACGGTGTTCATCAAACTGCTTGGCCATACCTGACCAAAAACAAGTTGTCGCCGCAGAAGCAATGGTAATACCGCGCTCTTGTTCTTGCTCCATAAAGTCCATGGTAGCCGCACCATCATGCGTTTCACCAAGTTTGTGACTGACACCGGTGTAGAACAAAACACGCTCAGTAGTAGTAGTCTTACCAGCATCAATATGCGCTGAGATACCAATATTACGATAGCGTTTTAGGGGAGTTATACGAGCCATAGTGTTTTCCTAGGGAAATTCGTGTATAGATTAATGTGTTGTGTCTCTACCTCATACTCTATGACAAAGCTACTTGGCTTCGTAATATTATTTACTAATTATTGGGCCTAATACGGACAAAAAAGAGTAAATACTAAGAATAGTGCGGCATTAAACTCAGGAAACCTTTTTCGTAAGCTTTGCAGGCTTTGAAAAGTAGCATCCCTTTCAGAACAGCATCTTGACAGATGTCCGCCATCTAAGGTGGTTAACTGTTTAAGTATCTTGCGATCAAAACAATAGAACCACCCATTAATAATGGCGGCAATCAATAGAATAAATCAACAATACGAGGATTGCTTGGCCTAAACCAGCAATCCAAAGCTATTATTAAAAAAGCTGCTATTAAAAATAGTTATTGATAAAGAACAGCTTAAATAAAAGTAGCTTAGAAACGGTAATGAGAGAATGCTTTGTTCGCATCTGCCATGCGGTGAACTTCGTCACGCTTCTTCATAGCATTACCTTTACCATCAGCAGCGTCATTCAATTCGCCAGCTAAACGTAAAGCCATTGATTTTTCAGAACGCTTTGCAGCAGCTTCAGCTAACCAACGCATAGCCAAGGCGGTACGACGGGAGGGGCGTACTTCCATTGGCACTTGGTAGGTTGCACCACCAACGCGGCGAGCTTTTACTTCAACCATTGGGCGAACATTTTCCAATACTTCTTCAAAGAAAGAAACTGGATCTTCGATGTTACGCTTTTGGCTTACTGTCTCAAGTGCACCGTAAACGATACGCTCAGCAGTAGATTTTTTACCATGACTCATGACATGGTTGATGAATTTTGCAACAGTTTGGCTACCAAACTTAGGATCCGGTAGGATCTCACGGGTAGCAACGACGCGACGTCTTGGCATAATAATAATCCTTTTCTTCAGGAGTGTCTGACATTCACAATCTCGCACCAATTAATATTGGATGGCGTTATATCGAGTTGTCAGTCAGCCTTACTGCATGGCGCTATGTGATAAGGGTTAATGACTCATTTGGTCAAAAAATTACTCACATCAGACCCATGCACAGTTAATGGGTGATACATAGAAACTCATTTAATAACGATTAGTTATTAAACTTTAGGTTTCTTAGCACCATATTTAGAGCGACCTTGCTTACGGTCTTTAACGCCTGCGCAATCTAGTGCACCACGAACGGTGTGATAACGTACACCTGGTAGATCTTTTACACGACCACCACGGATAAGAACAACACTGTGCTCTTGTAGGTTATGACCTTCACCGCCGATGTAGCTTGATACTTCATAGCCTGAAGTCAAACGTACACGACATACTTTACGCATGGCTGAGTTAGGTTTTTTAGGGGTAGTAGTATATACGCGAGTACATACACCACGGCGCTGTGGGCACGCTTCCAACGCAGGAACTTTTGACTTTTCCTTGATGGTTTTGCGACCTTTACGAATCAATTGGTTAGTTGTTGCCATGAGGCATCCTTCTCCCGTTTGGTAAAAAACAAAAAAATAGGGAAACGCACCATCTATCTGACTTTAACGACAGATTTTGGCACACCCATTTTTAGGACAGTGTATTATAAAGACTTGTTGCTGCTATTTCAACCACTTATGAGCAGTTGGACTTTACAGCAGCGGATAGATATGTATTCAGTCTAGTACTATACCACTTTATTTGTTTTTGATGACATAAGCCAAAAAACAGTGGACTAAATATGGTATCAAAAGTAGACGTATACATCATTTAGATAAGATATTTAGAGATAAAAAAGTCGTTTATTTTAGCTATATGGCGATATCGACTTACTATTCAAGAGAAGTAAGACAATATCGCCAATATTAAAGTTAAACAGTAAAAGCATAAGATAGTAGTTTACTAAAAAACAATCAGCAAACCTTTAATCAACAAACCTTAAGTTCTTGTTATTTGCTCGACTTAGCAGAGTCTTTTTTTGATTTGCTAGCAGAAGATTTATCTACACTACCCTGCTGGTCATCCTTGATACTGTCGGCTTTATCATTGCCAGTTTTTTGAGTGTCTTTTTTAGCTTCTTCTGAAACCGCTTTTTCTGATTTTGTCTCTTTAGGCTTATCTTCTTTAGGCTTATCTTCTTTAGGCTTATCTTCTTTAGGCTTATCTTCTTTAGGCTTATCTTCTTTAGAGTTGGCTTCTTTAGAGTCAGACTGTTTCTGCTCAGAGTTGGCTTTACTGCCTTTCTCGCTCTCTTTCACAGCATCTTTTTTAGCAGCGTCCTTTGATGCATTATCTTGAGCTTTATCTTCTTTTTGCTCATTATTACTCGCGGATTTATTAACCTCAGCTTCGCTACTTCTATCATCAGTAATAGCACGGTTGGCAAGCTTGGCTTCTGGTGCAAAAGTTGCTTGAGCAACGCCAATCACTTCATCAATCAGCTGGCTGTTATAGCGCATACCAATAATCACTGCTGTGGCTGGTAAGAAGCGGCGTATCCACGATAAATTAATTTTATCCAAATCAATACCGACTTGACTGGCAATACTATCGACTTGTTCAGCATAAAAATTCACATTTTTGTTTTTTAGACCTAGGTTTTTAAGTTCGTTGTGCAAGCCACTGCTTTGAGCATTGTCAAGTAAGCCTTTACCAATACCAATACCTGCAAGTAATGCTTGTTTTTCTTGCATCTTGCTCAGGTCAGCATTTGCAAGCAGCTCATAAGCCATCTTGACGCCTTGCTTACCTGTTAGTGGCTTGTTGTATACCGCACCCAGCTGATAAACGGTACGCAGTGATACCAACAATAGCCACAAGGTATCGGCGAGCAAACCCGGTAGCCCAGCCAGACCTGTCAAACCACCTATCGTTGCCAACGCACGATTTTGATTGGCAATAGCGGTCGCTAATGCGTAACGCTCTTCATCATCTAAGCTGGCGATATTAGCAAAACGGTGCTCGTTAGGTAAATCAATTTGGCTCCAGTTGGCAGCAAGCTTTGCAACTTGGGCAAAAGCGCCATCAACGGTCGATTCAAACAAACTGTTTGGCACTACTTTTTTGGCATATTTACCATAAGTTGCGAAACGGGTGCCCAATAATTGCTGGGTTGCTTTTAATGTTTGCTCACGAAATAAATCTTGTTGGTAATCTTCATCCCCTAGATTTACAGCTTTAAATTGACGCGGTTTGCCAGTTTTGGCATTAACGCTATCAATCATGGCGCCCATACGTTCTAGGTTACTGCGAGTAAAAGTTCCAACCGTACTGATGCCTTTAGATAAAGTGCTACGCTTTCCCATCGTGATATCCTTAATGTGATAAATGTGATGATTGCTTGTTTTTTATAGTCGTAATCTGTGTGCCATTCTAGCGAACAATTATTATGAGTGTCAGTGCGAACAATGTTATCGCTATCGCCCCTTTTGTATCCAAAAGTATCCCTTATTGATAACTCGATCACTTTATTAGTATATCTCTTAATTGGGTTGACGTTAAATAATTTTACTCTATTTTCATGGCAGTCATAGCAACTATTCTACTACTGCAAATATCGAAAAAAGCCCTGAATATCAATTTTTGATAATAAATACTGTTTTGTCATTATTTTGCATTTACACAAGGCTTTTGCCCCCTTGATACGTTATCATATGCCATAAGCTCAAGCATGATTGCACCACTACTAATAGAAAATTATTTGTATTGGCCACATTATCTCAATAGTGGTTTTATTGTGACCGCAACCATAGTTTTAGAAGCAGCGTTTAGCGCTCAAACACTGTCTTTTTTGCAATATTTTTACTATCAGAGACAGTTTCGACGTTAAACAATAGAAGTAGAGGTTTAAAGACGATGATTACAGATAATTATCAAAAAATCGTTACTAATATCGTTACTAATAAGGAATAGAATATGCGCCGTGTTGTTATCACTGGAGCAGGGATTGTCTCTTGTATCGGACATGATTTGGCTACTGTCACAGATGCTCTGAAACAAGGGCGCTCTGGCATTACGTTCAATGAATCTTATGCTGAGCACGAATTTAAATCACACGTTAGTGGCAGTATTGATCAATCAGAGCTTGATACCTCAGGTATTGACCGTAAATTGAAACGATTTTTTAGTGACGCGAGTCTCTATGCTTATGTCAGTGCCTTAAACGCCATTGAGCACGCTGGATTGTCACTTGAGACCATCAATAGCAATCCGCGCGTAGGTGTGGTTGCAAGTTCAGGCGGCGCTTCAACAGAAAATATCGTCAATGCTGTCGATGCCATGCGAGAAAAAGGTCTGCGCGGTGTCGGTGCCATGGCAGTACCAAAAACGATGGGCAGCTCGGTATCCGCAGCGCTTGCCACTGGCCTAAAAATACAAGGTGTTTCCTACTCTATCTCGTCTGCTTGCGCAACTTCAACGCATTGTATCGGTCATGCTGCTGAGCTGATTCAGTTGGGTAAAGCCGATGTAGTGCTCGCTGGTGGTAGTGAAGCTGAGCATTGGACCCAGTCTTGTATGTTTGATGCGATGGGCGCAGTCAGCACCCAATATAATGACACGCCAACACTCGCATCAAGAGCTTATGACAAAGACCGTGACGGCTTTGTCATTGCCGCTGGTGGTGCGATGGTGGTCGTTGAAAGTCTTGAGCATGCTCAAGCACGCGGTGCCAATATTTTAGCCGAAATCGTCGGCTATGGTGCCAGCTCTGACGGTGCAGAAATGGTTGCTCCAAGTGGTGAAGGCGCGGTACGCTGTATGCAGCAAGCACTCGCTGAAGCAGGTCTAGAAAGCGTTGATTATATTAATAGTCATGGTACGAGCACGCCGTTAGGTGACATCACTGAGCTTAAAGCCATTGCTAAAGTATTTGGTAATGATGTCAGTAAAGTGCCCGCTATTAGCTCCACAAAATCTATGACGGGTCATAGCTTAGGTGCGGTAGGCGCGCAAGAACTGATTTATTGCCTACTCATGCTACAAGAAGAGTTTATTGCGCCAAGTATCAATATTACAGAATTAGATCCGGCAGCCAAAGGCTTTGATATTGTCACTGAAAAACGTGACGTTAAGCTTGAAACCCTTATGAGCAATAGCTTTGGCTTTGGTGGCACTAATGCCACTCTAATCATCAAAAAGTTTGACGCGTAAACTATGGTCGCATCACATCATAATACTACTGTGCAGACAGTTTCTGCCCCATCGCCAGCTACTAAACCTAGCTGGCGTTTTGGTGATCTGTCTGCCGCAGAACTGATGCCAAAGCTACGGCGTCATTTGCTAGCACAAGATGCCAAGGCAAACTGGCAATTGATTTGGCTGAGTAATGATGGACGACCTGTGATTGGATTATTGCCAAAAGTAAGCTGGTCAGTTTACTTTTGTGCTAACGAGACGTCATATCCTGATAGACAAGCAAGTTTTTATCAAACAAACCCTTATAAAGTTGAAAAAACTTGCCGCGCTACCCATCACAACAATGATAATACGGTTACTACAGCGTATATAAGTTATAGCGACTGGCAGGATGAATTAATTGCTTATAGTCAAGCTTATGAAAGCGAAAACCACCTCTCAACTTCGATAAACAAAAACAATGAGAAGCCCAGTTACTATCATGGTCTTATAGGTTTTATTGGATATGATATTGCCGCTCATGAGCTAAGTCCAAAAGCCAAAATTGAGCTGGCAGCACAGCCGTGTGCGCTACTGGGACATTATGATATTTATCTAGCACCTAACAAAGACGATGAAAAAGATTGGGAGCTAACAGTAAATACGCTCAGTAATGACTGTGATGAAAGTACTGATAATAAGAAAAAAAATAAGCTCGTAGCAGCACTTATAGCCTATTTGGATGAACTGGATAGCAAACTGTCCAGTATAGATATGGCCAATAACGCTAGCTGTCCATTGCTACCTTTAAAGCTAGATGCTAAGTGGCATAAAAATGATTATCAGCAGGCATTTAATCAAACTCAAAACTATTTGCAGCAGGGCGATTGCTATCAAATAAATTTAACCCAAGTATGGAATGGTGATTTCAGTGATGTAACTGATGTAAATGGAAGTAATAAATCAGCCGCCATGCTTATCGATTATTTGCCTGCTTTGTATGGTAATACACAAGCACCATTTGCAGGCTATTTAGCGGTTAATTATATTAAAAGTGAAGTCAACGCTAATACGCCAGAGCATCAGTTTGAATTATTAAGTTGCTCACCTGAGTTATTTTTCACTTTTAGTAAAGACGATCAAACAGGTAAGCACCATATACGCACCAAGCCCATCAAAGGAACGATGCCGCGCGGCTTAACTACTGAGCAAGATGATAAATACAAGCAGCAATTAATCGATAGCGAAAAAGACCGTGCGGAAAACGTGATGATTGTCGATTTATTGCGTAATGATTTGGGTAAGTATGCCAAAATCGGTAGCGTAAAAGTGCCACAGTTATTTGCAATTGAGAGCTTTAGTAATGTGCATCACATGGTCAGCACCATTACCGCTGAATTAAAGACAGATACGCATCCATTAGCCGTCTTATTTGGCAGTTTGCCTGCCGGCTCAATCACTGGAACGCCAAAGAAACGGGCGCTCGAGATTATTGCAGAATTAGAATTAGCGCCGCGTGGTGCCTATTGCGGTACCATGGGCTATATGAACTTTGATGGTAGTGGTCAATGGAATGTATTGATTCGCACGCTACAAGCCAACCATTTATCAAGTAATACAGCAGGCAATACAAAGCAAGTTAGTCTGTGGGCAGGTGGCGGCATTACTGTCGCCTCTGACTGCGACGCTGAATACCAAGAGTGCCTCGATAAAGTCGGTAATCTGATGATCGTCTTGACTCAAAAGCACAGCAGCAAATAAGATTCATCGTTATATTAAAGATAAATTTAAAGTAGCTAAAAAAATAAAGCCTGCTAACGTTATGTTGGGCAGGCTTTATTTTTAGTACGTACCAATAACTTTAGCCGATTCAATTTAAAAAAATAAAGTACTGCTAAATATTAATTAGCAACGACATCAACAACAGTTTCTAGAGCTTTTAATGCATGAATCAAACGCTCATGCTGTGCTGCCGTACCGATAGTAATACGTAAATACTCTTGCACACGGGGTTTATCAAAATGACGCACGATAATACCCTGCTCGCGTAACGCATTCGCCACTGTTATTGCATCACCATCATTTGGACGCGCAAATACAAAGTTGGCATGCGATGGTAGTACGTCATAACCCAATGCTATCAATTCTGCCGTCAACGATGTGCGCAAATCAATCACTTGCTGGCGGGTTTGCTCAAAATACTCGGTATCCAAAACACTAGCGGTCGCTCCTGCTTGAGCCAACTTATCTAATGGATAGCTGTTAAAGCTATTTTTCATACGTGTCAGTGCTTCGATTAATGAGGCATTCCCGAACGCCATACCAACGCGCAAGCCAGCAAGCGAGCGTGACTTTGAAAAAGTCTGGGTGACTAGTAAATTATCAAATTCATTGATAAGAGAGATTGCTGATACTTGAGAATCCAAACTACCCTCCTCTAGCTGAGCAAAATCGATATATGCTTCATCAATCACAATCACTGAGTTTGAATGCTCACTAGCAAGCTTACTGATATCAGCAAGCGACAATAACAAACCGGTTGGGGCGTTAGGATTGGCGATAATTATACCGCTACAAGGCTGGCGATAATCATCAGGGTCGATATTAAAATCAGCACCAAGCGCAATTTGTACCAGCTCTATGCCAAAGGTAGTGGCATAGACCGGATAGAAGCTATAGCTGATATCAGGTGCTAATACAGGGCGCTCTTTTAAGAAAAAGCTGGCAAATACTAGTGCCAATACTTCATCTGAACCATTTCCGACAAACACTTGGTTTATATCAAGGTTATAAAGTTCTGCCAATGCGCCACGTAAATCATCAGATTCAGGTGCGGGATACAAACGCAGGTCGTCCGCTTGCCGCGCTAATACTTTTGTAATTGCCTCACCGACTTTTGGTGATGGCGGAAACGGGTTTTCATTGGTATTTAATTTGCATAAATTGTCATGCTGAGGCTGCTCGCCGGGGACATAAGGCGATAAATTGCGCGCTTTAGATGACCAAAGTCTGGTGTCTACCTTTAACTCACTCATAAGTTATCCTACTATTAGCCACAGAGACTATTAAAAATAAATTTCAACAGTTAATTTTAAAATTCCTACTGTTGAAGCAATCAAAAAATATTACTGATAACGATAACGGGCTGAACGCGCATGGGCTTCTAAGTCCTCGCGTTGCGCTAAAATATCTGCCGTCTCAGCTAGCGGCTTACTACCAGCCTCACTACAATAAATAATCGATGATTTCTTTTGGAAGTCATAAACACCAAGCGGTGAAGAAAAACGTGCGGTACCGGATGTTGGGAGCACATGATTGGGTCCGGCACAGTAGTCACCAATCGCTTCTGGCGTATGACGACCCATAAATATAGCGCCTGCGTGACGAATACTATCAAGCAATGCATCAGGGTTATCAACAGACAACTCTAAATGCTCAGGTGCGACGCGATTAATAACCGCCATACCTTCTGCACGGTCTTTTACTAAAATAAGCGCGCCGCGGTTTTTTAGCGAATCACGAGCGATATCCGCTTTTGGTAACTCTACTAATGCTTTTTCAATCTCAATTGCAACTTCTTCAAGCTGTTTTTCACAAGTAGTGACAAAAATCGCTTGGGCAATACGGTCATGCTCAGCTTGGGATAATAAATCCATGGCGAGCCAATCAGCGCGGTCTTGCGCTTCGCCTTCTGCATAGACCAGCACTTCAGAGGGACCAGCAATCATATCAATGCCTACTTGTCCAAATACGGCACGTTTGGCTGCCGCGACGTACTTATTACCCGGACCGGTGATTTTGTCTACTGCTGGAATGGTTTCGGTACCATAGGCCAATGCGGCCACCGCTTGCGCACCGCCGATGGTAAAGACACGGTCTACTTTTGCCAAATGTGCCGCTGCCAATACCAAAGGATTTAATACGCCTTTTGGTGCTGGCACGACCATGATAACCTCAGCGACGCCAGCAACTTTGGCAGGAATAGCATTCATCAATACGGAAGACGGATAAGAAGCCAAACCGCCCGGTACATAAATACCGACACGGTCAAGCGCTGTCACTTTTTGACCTAAGCGATTGCCCAGCTCATCATCATACTGCCATGTTTCTTGTACTTGGCGCTCATGAAACGTCTGTACCCGAGTCGCCGCTGTAATCAACGCTGTTTTTACTTTATCATCAAGATTTATAAAGGCTTCAGCAAGTGCCTCTTTAGATAGCTCTAACGCTTGCATCGTCGTCGCTGGATGTTGATCAAATTGCTGGGTCAATTCTAGTACGACGCTATCGCCACCATGACGCACTTTAGTAATAATATCATCCACAGTCTTTAGTAAATCAGCATCATTGACCGTTTCAAAAGCAAGCAGTTGTGTCAATTGACTGTCAAAATCGGCATCTTGAGTACTTAATTGGCGCATGACTTTATCCTGTATTTGGGCATGGAATACGGCTGTAAAAAATAAAAGGGCTAATATAAATAAATGGAAATTACTACTTCTTATAAGCCAGCTTATTTATTATTATCTGACTCAGATTATACTGAGCTTTTATTATCTGGCAAGCGAATACAACAAAACCAGTTTAGCACGCTATATCTATCCTAGAGCGCTAAACTGGTTTAAAATTTTGTATGACAATGCTTTATATTACCAATGATTGGCAACGTTTTATAAGGGGCTGATTTATGAAGCGCTGGCAATGCTGTCTTTAAAGCTATTCAAGATAGGCTCAAGGAGTGCAAATTTGCGCTTATAGCTGACCTGATTGACGATTAGACGGGATGAAACATCACAGATATGGTCGCGTGCTTCAAGCCCATTGGCGCGTAGTGTGTTACCAGTATCGACTACGTCGACAATCAAATCACCCAAACCAACCAACGGTGCAAGCTCCATTGAACCATATAGCTTAATCACATCTACCTGTTGACCTTGGCTGGCAAAATAAGCGCGGGCAACATTGACATATTTAGTGGCAATACGTAGACGACGATTCGGCAGTGGCGCATCCTTCACACCAGCGGTCATCAGTTTGCATTGAGCAATTTTTAAATCTAATAACTCATAAACATGATTGGCACCATGCTCAAGTAGCACGTCTTTACCAGCCACCCCAAAATCAGCAGCACCGTGTTCAACGTACGTCGGCACGTCACTGGCGCGTAAAATCAATACGCGGACATTCGGGTTTGAGGTTGGGAAAATAAGCTTGCGCGACGCTTCAGGGTCTTCGAGAAGCTCAACACCGGCGGCGCGTAGCAAAGGCATCGTCTCTTCGAGAATACGACCCTTTGATAGCGCGAGCGTTAAGCCTGAAAACTCATCATTTACTTCATTTAATAAGCCGTTATTTGCTAGGCTGTTGGTTGCTTCAGTCATAATGACTCGTGTCCGTGTGCAGTTGGTATTCCCATCACAGGGAATTCTTTGATTTTATAATGCCAAGCTTTTAAAGTTGTAACGCCAATATTATCAATAACTGACGTCACAAGGCTAAATAGGATAGGATAAGCCGATCCATACTAATCGTTAGTATTGATACGTTCAATATTCACACCCAAGGCGCGCAGTTTTTCTTCAACATGCTCATAGCCACGATCGATATGATAAATACGGTCGATTAAGCTCTCGCCTTCAGCAGCAGCTGCAGCCATGACCAATGACATCGAAGCGCGCAAATCGGTAGCCATAACCGGCGCTGCTGTAAAGCAATCAACACCTTTAACGACAGCGGTATGACCATCTACTTGGATAGATGCGCCTAAGCGGTTAAGCTCTGGCACATGCATATAGCGATTTTCAAAGATATTTTCGATGAAAGTACTAGTGCCATCAGCTAGGCAAGAAATAGCCATTACCTGCGCTTGCATATCCGTTGGGAAGCCGGGATGTGGCTGAGTACGAATATCAACTGACTTTGGACGCCCTTTCATCTGCGCACGAATCCAATCATCGCCTGTGGTGATGATGGCACCCATATCTTCGAACTTCTCTAACACGGGCGTCAATAATAGTGCAGAAGTATTTTTGGTCAATACATCACCGCGCGTCATCAACGCACCTGCTAAATATGAGCCAGTTTCAATACGATCTGGTACCACTGAATACTCGCAACCATGCAAACGCTCAACGCCTTCGATAGTCATGGTTGCTGTACCAATACCACTGATTTTAGCACCCATCGCAACTAGCATATTGGCCAAGTCAACCACTTCTGGCTCAAGCGCACAGTTACCTAATACGGTAGTCCCTTTGGCTAGGGCTGCTGCCATGATAACGTTTTCAGTACCACCAACAGTTACCATATCAAAAGAGAATTTACAGCCAAGTAGCTTGCCGCCTTTTGGCGCTTGCGCTATCACATAGCCGTTTTCTACCGTAATAGTAGCACCCATCGCTTCAAAGGCTTTGAGATGCTGATCAACAGGACGCGAACCAATCGCACAGCCGCCCGGCAACGACACTTCTGCCTCACCGAAACGCGCCAGCAATGGCCCTAGCACTAAAATTGATGCGCGCATGGTTTTGACCAAATCGTATGGCGCATAAAAATTATCAATATTTTTGGTATTGCACGTGACGGTATCGCCCTGCTTTTGGATATTGATACCCATGCCACCAATCAACTCAATCAAAGTGCGCACATCTTGTAACGATGGCACATTATGCAATGTCGTTGGCGTCTCGGCCAATATCATGGCCGCAAGTAACGGCAACGCGGCATTTTTGGCGCCTGAGATATTGACTTCCCCTGCGATACGACTACTACCAGTGATTAAAAATTGATCCATAAAGGTGACAACCTAGCAATAAGTGTAAAAAATGATGGAAAACCAAATAGTATAAAACTGGCAACAATATTGCTAGTAGTAGAAAATCCGGTCATAGATGAAAAGTCATAGCCTAGCCTTGCGATTGAACTTCCCACTCAACAGGCGTTAACGCTTGAATATTGAGCGCATGAATATCGCCACTCGCAATTTTGTCGTTTACCAAAGCATAAACCGCTTGCTGACGCTGAACGGCACGTTTGCCTTCAAAACTGGCATCAACCACGCGTACATCAAACTTAGTTCCTTGATTGGCAGCTTGAATAAAAGCATCCGGAAAGTGAGTTTGTAAAAATGCGATCAAATCGTCAGCGTTCATGCTCATAGAATATTCTGCCTTAAGGTTTAAAATAGGGTATAGATTTAAAGTGACGACATTATAACAAGAGTTTGACCATCTTACAGTACTGTCTTACGCAACTGAGTCTCAGTATTAATGACAGTATTAGCTAATTATTTAAGAGCTTTGTCCAAATAGCTCACCACTTGCGCGCGTACGTCATTGACCCAACGTAATGGCGGCGCCATCGCCCCAATGCTAGTGGCATGACTGGCACCTGCAATTTCACCCGTTTGAACGGTAACACCCGCGTCTTGTAATGCTTTGGTCATCTTAATAGTATTGGTAGGATACACAACTTTATCTTTTTCGGCAGTCAATAATAGATAAGGTGGTTGCTCGCCTTTGATTTGTCGGTCTGGCATCACTTCATCGGGCGTAGCGTCGGCAGCAAAAGCCGTCACGCTATCAAATTTACGAAAATCATAGCTATAAGGACCAGCAATACCAACCACCGTCTTGATGTCTTTTGGCTTAATACCGTAAGGCTTTAAAAAGTCCTCATTGGCGACGGCAGCAACGGCATTAAACGCGCCAGCAGAATGCCCAACGACTGCTAGGCGTTTTGGGTCAGCATGAAAACGCTCTGCGTTTTTATAGCTCCAAGCAATAGCTTGTGCTGTATCTTCGACATAATCAGGGTACACATGCTCAGGTGCTTTACGATAATTAATCACTGCGGTCACATAACCTGCTTGCGCAAGGCTTTGACCGACAAACGCATATTCTTCTTTAGTGCCGTTCTCCCATGAGCCACCATATACGAACACTACCATAGGATAAGTATCCGTAATTGCCCGCTCACTCTGCATCGCTTTTGCAAGAGGTTTAGGATAATACATATCCAAATCTTGCGACGGCTTGTCGCCATAAAGAATATCTTTACTGACCCCAACACCGCCACTTGAGGTAAGACCATTAACGATAGCAAGCGCCGATAAAGCCTGTGCTTGCTGTGTTGCTAGAGCAATTCCACCGATTGCCAATGCCGCGGTAACCCCTGCGCTGATGATTTTCGGCGTCATTGCTTTGGCTCGCCGTGCATCCTTACTTAAACCCTTCATAGCAGTATCCCTGTTATATATCATTCAGTCAATATCATCCAGCCAGCGATAGTGCCATGACCGTTTGTTATTTTATCTGTGCCATCTCATCTGGATTTTACTGCTCATATATTTTTTACTGTTCATATCTTACGGGCTGACTGCGGATTTATCGTGCTTTTACTGTTATGAATATTTAGGCTTATTGTGAGTAGCATTTTGACGGTTTGAGGCGTCCGAAAGTCGTCATTAAATATTATGATTTCAAAATAAAAAAGCTGCACTTATAACGATATAGTAGATTCACTTTAAAAAAGATACAGTGCTATTGGCTATAAATTTTTTGCAGCCTCTGTCACGCCTGCGAACAGCAAGCAAGAAAAAATTATAGCCAATAGCACGTTATTACAATCGTATCGCTTTTATTTTGAACTGACTATATTAGGCAACCTATTTACTGGTTTTGATACAGGTCAATATACGGACTCGATGAAGGCTCATTGACTGGCGAACCATCTTCTGTGATGATAATCGGAGTGGCATTGATAGCCGTATCTGCTGCTATCGAACTGTTTGCCTCGGGGGCTGCTCTGCTGTTAACAGCTGGCCCTTTGGTAGGATTGGCTAAATTGTTCTCGTACATAATGTCATCGCTACCGAGCTTTACCCCTCTATCGTCGACGACGGTGGTCAGCAGTACCAATTCTGTGATGCCAACTGTATTATTGGCGATATCGATCAAGTGGCTTTGTTGCGTCGGTGTCATACGGCCCATGATATAAACCACGCCATTATTAGTCACTGCTTTTATCTGTGAGGCTTTAACACCATTAGCTGTGGCTGTTTTTGCCATTAGCTTCGATGTGATATAGCCGTCATGGACGGTTTGGCTATAGCCTTTTGAGGCACCGATGGTCAGCTCATTATAAACTTGGCGAACGTCTGGCATAGAGCCAACGACTTTTCCGATTTCGGTCTTGATTGCCTCAGTCGGCACTTCGCCAGTAAGCAATACGGTGCTATTAAAGCTATCAATACTCATGCGACTGGTTTGCTGCAAATTTTCCTGCAAACCATAAACGTTAATCTTGACAGTATGTTCGATACTACGATCGAGCAGACGCTGCGGAATGGTACGCTCAGTCATCGGCACGCCATACGTGCCTTCTGTACTATTGGTCAAATAGTTGGTGGTACAGCCAGTAGTTATAATGCTAGACATTAGCATCACGCCAATCGCGGTACGGCGTGATGAGCCAAAAATAGCAGTGCGCAAATGCATCCGTGTCATGATTTACCTCTTAGAACATGGTTTATAATAATTGAATAGTTGATAGTGTCGATGTAAAAGTAGTGATGTAAATTTGATTCAATTAATGATTTTTAATACCGCTACTTTACTTAATTTTTATGGTAGACAGTTAGTCTTTTGGTAAAGACAGCTTGATGCAATTATTTATTTCGCTATCAAATTAAACAATCTTAAAACAAGCGATCAAAAACCTTTACTACCAAGCTGCCGTTATAAAAGCGCCTTTTAGCCATTCCGGCTGAACATTTTCCGACTGCGTTTTAGGGATGTTATTTATCTGATTGTTATGATTGTTATTGTCGATAGTATTGTAAGCCATCACATCAAACCGGCATTCATAATCGTTATATTTAGGATGTTGTTGCAAAAAATAGCGTGCTGCTTTGATAATTTTACGTTGTTTACTTGCCGTTACGCTGAGCGCAGCATCACCAAAATCTGAACGCTGCCTTTGACGCACTTCAACAAAGACCAGTGTCGACCACGCCTGCCCTTTTTCTAACATGACTAAGTCCAGCTCGCCAACTTTAGGCTGCTGCCAATTTTGCGCAATCAATATCAGCCCTTGCGCCCGTAAAAACTCACAGGCCTGTTGTTCAAAACGGCTACCTTGTCGCTGTTTTGGGGAGGTTAGAGTCAAAGGTTTATCATTCACCATCACGTCTATTGGTCTACTTAACATTTCAGAATTATCATAGCACAACATGCTAAACTAACCACCTTTGCGTGTTTCTGTGCGTGCTTATGATGATTTAATGATTCACTCTTTATATGAGTAATACTTTTTATATAAGTGATGTTTTATCAATCATCGCGCCGTATCCATTTATCTATCCCCTTTTTATCTATCAAATTAATGACCCGAGGTTTTCATGTCTAGCCCTACCGCGATGCCAGCTTGTCTATATATCGTTGCCACGCCGATTGGTAATCTTAGCGACATGACGCCGCATGCGATTGATGTCTTAAAGCAAGTCGCCATCATTGCCTGTGAGGATACGCGCACCTCAGGTAAGCTATTGTCACATTTTGGCATTGATACCAAAGGCGGTAAAGCTGACGATACAAAAGATGCCGCGGCTCATAACACTGAAATCAATACCGAAGATGGTGTTGCAAATGATGCTGATACCACATCAAAGCAAAAAGGACATAATAAGCTTTGGGCTTATCATGAGCACAATAGCGCCATTCAAACGCCTAAAATTATTGAGATGATTGAGCAAGGTCATTCGGTTGCTTTGATTAGTGATGCCGGTACGCCACTGATCAGTGACCCCGGTTATCAATTGGTACAAGCCGCCCATTCTGCAGGCGTTCGAGTATCACCTATTATTGGCGCCTCCGCTGCTATTGCTGCGTTATCGGTTGCAGGGCTGCCCTCAGATCGCTTTAGCTTCATTGGATTCTTACCAGCAAAAACGCATGGTCGCCAAAAACAACTCTCTACCCTAAATACGCGTACTGAAACTTTGATATTTTATGAAGCGCCGCATCGTATTATTGCCAGCTTAGAAGATATGGCCGCCATATTTGGCGCAGAGCGCGAAGTGACGTTTTGCCGTGAATTGACCAAAACCTTTGAGACGGTACGTAAAAGCACGCTTGGCGCTTTGGTTGAGTTTGTCAAAGCAGATGACAATCAGCAGCGCGGTGAGATCGTTGTGGTGGTCGCTGGGGTCAAGGTGGCACAAGATGATGACGATATCAGCATTCATGATAAATTATTACAACGCCTGCTAGAAGATTTATCCGTTAAAAAAGCGGCTGCCTTAGGCGCTGATATCACTGGGGTAAAAAAGAACGCCTTATATCAGCGCTTACTTGAGCTACAAGCCGAATAATTTTTAGATAAAAAAAACAGACACATTTATAAATTTATTAAGGAGACATAAGCAATGTACGACGTAATGGCGATAGGCAATGCCTTGGTTGACCACGAGTATGTGTTATCAGATGCAGCATTAGAAGAAACTGATCTGACCAAAGGTAATATGACGCTGGCAGGCATTGAAGAGCAACAGCAATTATTGGCTTATTTTAAACTCGCAGAAATCAAACCGTCAAAACACGCCGGTGGTGGCTCAGCGGCCAATGCGATGTACGCTTTTGCAAGTTTAGGCGGCAAACCTTTTTATGCCTGCCGCGTTGGCGATGATAAGCAAGGTGAGTTTTACCTAAAAGACTTGCATGAGGCAGGCGTAGCCACCTCTCCACAATCTATCCATGCAGGTGGTGTGACCGGCTCATGTGTGGTTGCAGTCACTGAAGATGGCGAACGCACCATGCAGACATTCCTTGGCACATCAAGTGATATTACCGCTGATAATGTCGATTTTGAAGCGCTAACACAGGCTGATTGGCTATATTTAGAAGGCTACTTAGCCATGTCTGAAGGTATCCAACCAGCGATGAACCAATTGCGTCAACAAGCAGGAATTCATGGTGCTAAGATTGCGGTGAGCTTTGCCGACCCAGCGGTGGTGAAGTTTGCTAAAGACGGTCTACTTAATATGCTCGGCAATAAAGTCGCGGTGATATTTTGTAATAGTGAAGAAGCAAAATTATTCACCGATAAAAAGCAGCATAAATCTGCTGCGCGTGCCTTACTTGAGCATTGCCAAACTGCGGTTGTCACTGATGGTTCAAATGGTGCCGTGATCGCTCATAAACCAAATGACGAGTCAGAGGTTGAGATTTACGACGTTCCTACGCCAGTAGTGACCAATGTCATTGATACCAATGGTGCTGGCGATAACTACTCTGGGGCGTTTTTATACGCATTATCGCAGCACTATAGTTTGTCAGAATGTGGTCGTCTTGCCAGCGAAGTCGCCGCACAAGTCATTCAACAGTTCGGTCCACGTTTAGAGTCGCAAAACTACCAAGAAATTGCAAAACGTGTATTGTCTGCTTAAGCAATCAGGCCCAACATTTAACAGTATTTAGCAACTATTTAGATAGTTTAACGAATAAAAAAAGCCCATATCAAATCGATATGGGCTTTTTCATTTATAAACGCTTATGCACTTAACGAAGCAAAAATCTGCAAACTAAGCAGAAGCCAATGCTTGCTCTAAATCTGCTTTGATATCTTCGATGTGTTCAATACCAATCGACAAACGAACCATATCGGTACTTACGCCTGCGTTTTCAAGCTCTTGCTCACTGAGCTGACGGTGTGTCGTCGTCGCTGGATGGCACGCTAACGATTTGGCATCACCAATATTGACCAAGCGCGTAATCAGCTGTAAGGCATCGATAAAGCGCGCACCTGCTTCGAGTCCACCTTTTACCCCAAAGGTCAAAATAGCAGATGGCGTACCCTTCATGTATTTTTTGGCAAGCTCATGATCAGGATGATCTGGCAAACCGGCATATTTTACCCACGCTACTTTGTCATGATCACGCAGATACTCAGCAACGGCCTGCGCGTTTTGTACATGACGCTCCATGCGTAAGCTTAAAGTTTCCATACCCTGCATAATACCAAAGGCATTGAGCGGGCTAAGTGCCGCGCCGGTATTACGTAGCGGCGCAACACGTGCACGAGCAATGAATGCAGCAGCGCCAACGTCCTTAACAAAGTTTACGCCATGATAACTGGCATCAGGCGTATTAAGTAGCGGGAAGCGCTCAGGATAATCGCCCCAAGGGAATGTACCGCTATCGACAATAGCGCCACCAATCGAGGTACCTGTACCGCTCATATATTTGGTCAATGAATGAATGACGATATCAGCACCAAACTCAAACGGACGACATAGCGCAGGCGTCGCAACCGTACTATCAATCACTACCGGTACGCCGTACTCGTGAGCGATATCACTAAGCACTTGGATATCCACAATATTACCCAGTGGGTTGCCAATACTTTCAGCAAAGACCATCTTAGTTTTATCATCGATTAAATCACGAATCGCTTCAGGATTTTTGTAGTCAAAAAAGCGTACTTCGATACCTTGACGCGACAGTGCATGGGCAAATAAATTATAAGTGCCGCCATACAAAGTCGATACCGCAACGATATTATCACCGGCTTCACAGATAGTTTGAATGGCATAAGTAATAGCAGCCATCCCTGACGCAACCGCAAGCGCACCAATACCGCCCTCGAGCGCGGCAACACGTTCTTCTAATACCGTATTGGTCGGGTTCATGATACGGGTATAAATATTGCCTGCAACCTTTAGGTCAAATAAATCTGCACCGTGCTGCGTATTATCAAACGCATACGAGCTGGTATGATAAATAGGCACGGCAACCGCTTTAGTCGTCGGTTCAACGCTATATCCGGCATGAATAGCCAGCGTTTCAAGACGTTGCTGGTGTTGTGGTTGGCTAACTGATTGTTCGTCACTCATCATGTGCTCCTAAATATAAGTTAAAAAGTTATTTATCAACAATATCGCTTATCTACAATATCGCTTATCAACAACATTACTAGCAAAATATTGCTATAAGCTGCTATAAAAAGTGCACTTTTAGCGTCGCTACAAAAACTGATACATAAAAAAAGCTGAGTTAATCATAACTCAGCTTCTATATGAATAAAACAGCAAATTTATCATCGCTTAATGACTAATATTCATAAGCAACCAAACTAATGAGACAGTTAAGAGCCATCTGCATTTTTTATTTAGCGGTTATTTAGCGGTTATTTAGCGGTTATTTAACTGTTATTTATAATAAGCATTTTCAGTACGAGTATGGTCAGTCTCATCAATTACTTGAGTCAGCTCTGGTATTTGCTGTTTCAACTGTACTTCGACACCTTGGCGCAACGTCATATCAACCGCCGAACAGCCTTGGCAACCACCACCGAATTTCAATACAGCGGTCAGACCAATACCTTCTTCTTCAATCAATTCAAGCAATTGCACGTCGCCACCATGCGCGGCTAAGCTTGGATTAATCTCAGACTGCAATACATAGTTGATGCGTTCTTCAACACTGGCATCCGAACCCACTTTTGGCACTTTAGAGTTTGGCGCACGGAAGGTCAGCTGACCACCAAAACGGTCTTTATTATAATCAATGACGGCATCCTCTAGATAAGGCACTGACGCCGCTTCAATAAAAGCAGAAAAATTATCGTAGCTAAATTTTAAATCAGCACTGTCTTCTTCGCCCGGCTGATTATAAGCCATACAACACTCAGCACGCGGTGTCCCTGGATGCTCAACAAAGATACGTACACCGATACCATCGGTATCTTGCTTAGATAGTAAATCCGCCAAATAACCTTGGGCGGCCTCAGTGATGGTGATGTTACTTTTGGTCTCAGCTTGCTCAGTATCTAACGCTGACTCGTAATCGGCAGCAGGGTCTACTTGAGTATCAGTTGAATTGTGTTCACTCATAATGCTTCCTATGTGTTATGACACAAGCGTTATATTGGTCACGTCTACTGTGTCGTCAAATGTAATGTGAGGTGGAGTTATATGGAGTCGTCCATCATTTTGGCTTATCATTTTATTTGTCTGACGGTGATGGTTGTCTATTGATACTACTCATTATAGCGCACTTGGTCGACTATTCCGACTGTGCCAGTGTGAATTAGCACTGACTCCGACAAATACTGGTTATTGACTTCTCTAATGACTGCTCTGCTACCTAACATAAAGACATTGAGACCAAGGTAATAGTAGCTTTTAGATAGTAGCTTTTAGATAGTAACTTTTAAATAACGCCCTTTAAATAGTGCGTTTGAAATACTGCCTTTGAACGGTTAAAACTGCTATCGAAAAGTATTGAAGAAACATAAAAAAATGTCAGAAAATAAGCCTCTATATCTTTTTGCTCTTCATTCTATATAAAGACCCAAAACATACTTATCAAGTTTATAAAAAATATCTTTTATAAATGCCTTTTGTCCCTACTCGTTTGGCGTGTCAGATGCTTTAGCTTCGAAAATAGCACCGCGATGAACGCATCAGTTCAGTCTTCAGTTAAGTAAATTCAGTCATTAGCTTGATTTAATATATAATTTTATATATTATAATTAAATATAACAATTTGAAAACTGTCAAACTTATATCTATTAGTGTACTAATTAATCTTGCTTAACAAGGAGCATCCCATGAGCAAATCATTTAAAGACATCACTAAACACGTTTCAACCAACTTAGCAAAACTACATAAGCATATCCCTGAAACCACTAAAGCGTTCTCGCAACTTGGTGCAGCGGCAACGGCTGATGGCGTTCTGGACAAAAAAACCAAAGAGCTTATTGCCTTAGCATTGGCAGTTGGCGCGCGCTGTGATGCCTGTATCGGTTTCCATACTAAAGCCTTAGTACAGCTTGGCGCATCTGAAGAGGAGGTCGCTGAAACATTGGGCATGTGTATCTATATGGGTGGTGGTCCTTCAATGATGTATGCCGCTGAAGCTGTCGCGTCATTCAATGAGTTTAGTAAAGAAAGCTAGTTTTTGGTTCGATAGATATCAAAAAACTGCCCATGGTTGAATGACTATTGGCAGTTTTTTTATGCTTGTGATTAGGATACTTATGATAAAGCTCACATGGGAAATAAATAAGTTATGCTATAACCTACTGAACACTTACAGCATCTTCTCATGAGAATGCGCTGACTTTAAAGAGATTCCTTTATGATGACAGAAAATCTAAAATTAGTGACCACTAAGGATCATGTGCAAATCGCTATTTGGGAGATTTTCGATAGCGAAAAATACCATGATTTATCTAACCTTTCTGCTCATAAAGCACAAAACATATTTTTAACACATGGTACATTTTCAGATAAAAAAACCTGCCTAAGAATCGCTGAATACTTGGCAACACTTGGACATCATTGTTACATTATGGAATGGCGCGGTCATGGCGCGAGCGAAATACCAAAAGATAAGTTTAATTTTGAGACCATCGCGACTTATGATTTCGACGCCACCTTTCGTTATTTGTTTGATGATTTAAAACTGGATAACTTGCACTGCGTCACCCATAGCGGCGGCGGCATTGGATTGACCATGTTTCTGATCCAAAATCCACTTTATATCGATAAAATAAATAGCATCAGCATGTTTGCCTGCCAAGCCTATGGCGCTGCACTGAACCCTATCAGCTACGCTAGAATCCTCACAGCCAAAATTTTTACCCGACTATTTGGCTACATCCCTGCCAAAAAGCTCAATATGGGACCAATTAACGAAAGCTACTATGCGATGAAGCAATGGTATGACTGGAATTTGAAGCAAAATTTTAACAGTAGCTTTATCACGCAAAATGACCTGAATGAAGGCAACAATAAAGGCAATAATGAAAGCCACTGTAAAAGTGGCAATAATAAAAATATCACTCATAAAAGTACAGCCCAAAAAGTAATGGCTAATACTGAGCCTTTTGATTACCGACAGCATATGCCAAAGATTACTACCCCTATTTATGCAATCAGCGCTAAAGGAGACAAGCTCATTTCCCCCACGCGTGGTTGTCAGTTGCTTTTCAATGACTTCAACAACCCTGCTAATGTCTTTCGTGAATATTCGCTTAGCAATGGCGATTTGGATGATTATACTCATAGCCGTATCATGACCAGCCGTAACGCTGCCAAAGAGATTTGGCCAACGGTTGCCGCTTGGATTGACAAGCACAGCCGCTAACATTAGCTTCTTTCTATCAAGCTCAAAGATTCAGTGACAATTAAACCTTATAAAACATCTTTGTACTTGTCAGCAAGTTAGCTGCTGTGTCAGTATTAGCGCCATTGCACAATTTTGAATAAATAAATAATTGATAGTAATTGATCAATGTATCGCACGGAGTTGGCGTTTATGAGTAGATTATCGGAATATGACCTAATAGAAAATCCAGAAGAAAGCCAAGCAGAAAGCGCCATTGGTTTAGATGAAACAGACGCCAAACATTATCGCTATTTGGTATTTATTGGTCGTTTTCAGCCGTTCCATAGCGGCCATAAAGCCGTTATTGACGAGGCGTTAAAGCGCGCAGATGATGTGATCATACTTATCGGCTCAGCTAATCTACCACGCAGCTTACGCAATCCGTTTTCAGTTGCTGAGCGCACAGCAATGATTAAAGGCGCTTATTCTAAAGATGAGGCCGCACGTATTCACTGCGTGGCGCTCGATGATGCGCTATATAATGACACGCGCTGGCTAAAATACGTACAGGCTGGAGTAAGATCGGTCACCGGTGACTTGCAAAGCCATATCGGTTTGATCGGGCATTCTAAAGATAACTCCTCCTATTACTTATCACTATTCCCTCACTGGGCATCCATTTCTGTTCCTAGTTATCATAATCTATCAGCAACGCCTATTCGTGAAAGCTATCTGATGGGCGCAACACCTACTCCTGAGCGCACCCCAGAATCGACTCGAAAAATATTAAACGATTTCAAAAAAACAGCCGAATATCAGCAGCTTCATGAAGAAGCAGGCTTTATTGATAAGTATAAAAAACAATGGGAATCTGCCCCTTATCCACCGACATTCATGACTGCCGACGCCTTGGTAGTGCAGTCCGGACACATTCTTTTGGTAGAGCGGCGCAGTATGCCGGGGCGCGGTCTTTGGGCATTGCCGGGTGGCTTTCTTAACCCAAAAGAGACCCTATTTGATGCCTGTATCCGTGAGCTACGCGAGGAGACCCGCCTAAAAGTTCCTGAACCCGTATTGCGTGGCTCGCGCCACAGTCAACATACCTTTGACGATCCCTATCGCTCAGCGCGTGGTCGCACCATCACGCAAGCGTTTTATTTTCAGCTTAAAAATGATCCAAAAGGCTTACCAAAAGTTAAGGGTGGTGACGATGCCGCACAAGCTTTTTGGTTGCCGCTTGCTGAGCTTGATTCTAAGATGATGTTCGAAGATCACTATGCGATTATTATGAAGATGGTTGGACTGTAAGGTATTGCACAACTCAATTTTTAATCGTTAGTTTTCATTGAAAATTATTGATCTAACTTTATCAATTTTTCCGCCCGAGCCGATAGACGGCAGAGGCTAATCGCCGCAGCCATTGCGGTATCTCAAAGCAGAGGAGTTCTGTGATGTATACTAGTAATCTTAATAATTTAATTCTCAATAGCGACAGCTATAAAACCTCACACTGGGTACAATATCCAGCTGGCAGCGAATATATGTCTAGCTATGTCGAAGCGCGACATGGCGACTATGACGTGGTATTTTTTGGCTTACAAGCCTTTATCAAAGAATACCTTAGCACCCCAATTACCCATCAAGATATCGATGAAGCCGAAATGGTCATTCAAGCGCATGGTTTGACCTTTAATCGTGCTGGCTGGGAACGTTTGGTCGATAAACACGGTGGTTATTTGCCATTACGTATCGAAGCCATACCTGAAGGCAGCATCGTGCCGGTGTCCAACGTGGTCTGCCAAATCATTAATACCGATCCTGAGTTTTACTGGCTACCAAGCTATATCGAAACGGCGCTATTACGGGCGATTTGGTATCCATCAACGGTCGCTAGTGTCTCGCATTACTGCAAAGGCATCATTCGTCAAGCGCTGGAAAAATCAGCGGACAATACTGAATCGCTTATTTTCCGTTTACATGATTTCGGCTCACGCGGTGCGTCTAGTCAAGAGTCAGTCGCACTGGGCAGCTTGGCACATTTGGTCAATTTTGCAGGTACCGATTCGATGACTGCTTTGGTTGCTGCCAGCCGTTGGTACGGTATGGGCAATGATATGCCTGCATTCTCTATTCCAGCTGCTGAACACAGTACGATGACTGCATGGGGACGTGATGGTGAGACCGCTGCCTTTGCCAATATGATTGAGCAATTTAGCGGTGTAGGTAAAAGTTTTTCTGTGGTTTCTGATAGCTACGACTTATGGAATGCCATTGATAATATTTGGGGTGGGAGCTTAAAAGAAGATGTGAAAAACATGGGCGGCACTTTGGTTATCAGACCAGACAGTGGTGATCCTGCTAAAGTGGTTCGCGAAGCCTTAGAGCGTTTGGCGGTGAAATTTGGCACGACTATTAATAGTAAAGGCTACAAAGTACTGCCTGACTACGTACGCGTTATCCAAGGCGATGGTATCAGTCCGCAAAGCTTAAGTAAGATTATTGAGGTAGTAATGAAGGCAGGCTTTAGCACCGACAATGTTACCTTTGGTATGGGTGGCGGGCTACTGCAACAAGTCAACCGCGATACGATGAGCTGGGCGATGAAGGCCAGTGCCGTCTCTATCGATGGTATATGGAAAGATATTTATAAAGACCCCGTAACCAGCCGCTCAAAACGCTCAAAAAAAGGGCGCTTAGCCTTGGTTAAAGATAGTAACGGACAGCTAAAAACCATTAAAACTGAGGATTTAGCCACTGATGTAGACAACCTATTACGTGATGTTTATATCGATGGCGAATTATTGGTTGAAGACAATTTAACCACTATTCGGGAGCGTGCAGGATGGTAGCGACTAAAAAAATACAGAATAAAATAACCTCTGTTGCAAAAGATGTGCTACTTGCGCCTGTGTATCTTTATCAAGGTCGCAAAATCAAGCGTGATACTGTTCGCCTCCTTGAGCCAAATGGTGAAAGGCACGGACATATTCAACTAAACAAGTCTATTGATACATCAAAAGACGACAGCAAACAAACCTTAAACCTAATG
Organism: Psychrobacter sp. DAB_AL43B; assembly: GCF_900168255.1. NCBI lineage: Bacteria > Pseudomonadati > Pseudomonadota > Gammaproteobacteria > Moraxellales > Moraxellaceae > Psychrobacter > Psychrobacter sp. DAB_AL43B. Next base: position 2,949,998 of record NZ_LT799838.1, read on the forward strand.
ATCGTTGGTGATTCGGCGGCGGCTGGTGTTGGCAGTGAGACGCAGCAAGAGGCGCTCGCTGGCAAGCTGATGCCAATCTTGGAGCAGCAGCCCGCTATTCATACCCAGTTTGATGCGCTGAACTGGTCTTTGCAAGCGACTACCGGACATACCAGCTTTGATATCTTGCGTAGGCTTTATGTCCTCCCCGCTCCTAGCCAGCCTATTGATGTGATGGTGCTGAGTGTCGGTGTCAATGATACAACGACGAGTGTTTCTGTGGATAAATGGCAACAGCAAATCGAAGACATTATTGCTATCGCTCAGCGTAAATTTGGCGTGCGAGAATTGATTTTTTTAAGTTTACCACCGATGGCTCAAATGCCTGCAATACCTGCCCCACTCAGTAACTTTGTGGGTGCTAAAGCGGCAATCCTTGATGAGATGTTACAGCAAGTCTGTGCTGCTCATGACCGTGTCACTTACATGGCGACTGACTTTAAGAGAATGATAGCAGAGCACTCTAATGGCACGCCAATCGATATCGCAGTGATGTTCGCCAGTGACGGTTTTCATCCAAGTAGCCTGATGTATGGCTATTGGGCACAGCAGTTAGCAGAGCTGATTACACAGTTGCTGAACCCTTCCAGCGCTGAGTTTAATGGCTGAAAACCATCTAAAACCTATCTCAAAAAACCAAAAAAACCGCTGAGTTATCAGCGGTTTTTTTATATTCTTGATACTATAACAGTGCATGCTTGAGGCAATATATCCTCAAAATAATGTCACGCAATATGTATGACTTATTCTGCAGCGTCAGTATCAGCAGCTTTCTTACGGCCACCGAAAGCACCGAAACGTTTGTTAAAGCTAGCAACACGGCCTTCAGTAGAAGTCTTACGTTGCTCGCCCGTATAGAACGGATGCGACGCACTTGAAATATCAAGTGGGTAATACGGATATTCTGACCCTTCGTATTCACGAGTGGTTTTGGTTTTAACGGTTGAACGAGTCAAGAAAAACACGTCAGCGTTAGTATCATGGAACAAAACTTCTTGGTAATTAGGATGGATATCTTTACGCATAATAATCTCTCTATGTCCGATGTATACACAAGTAGATTGACGACATATCAGAATAATCGTCAGACTGGGCATACGTAACTGAGGCACTAAGGACATCTATCAGTCTGGCAACTGCATCACTGGCTTATTCCAGCACCCAATACCACACTTCCGCTCTCTTAGCCTTTCCCCAGCGGGAAAATTAAAGAGGGATTTTAACGGTTTTTGGCGTTTGATGCAAGCACGTCGGGGCTAGGATAATAATAAAACAGTGACATTACTAAATAATAACAGAATCTAAAAATATCGCTTAATTATCATCATTGATTACTTAATGACCCGTATTCGCCTAATGTTGTTAAGTTATTTTTAATAAACCTACTGACTTTCAACGATGAATACGTTATAAATGACAAGCGTCATGCTAATAAACACTACGGTGATAAGCGTGATTTATATGATAGCTATTCATATGATAGTAACTTATAAAAAACTTCCTAAAGGACAATATAAAATGGCAACCTCTTTGTTAATAAAAACAGTAAAAACTTTACTAATGATATCCGCTCTTACGGCAGCTACTTTAGCAAGTGCGGCGCTGCCAGTTCAGTGGCAGTTAGATGACTCGCACACTCGAGTCGGATTTTCTGTCAATCATTTAGGGTTTTCGACCACCATGGGTCACTTTAATGATGTCAAAGGTGCGGTCAATTACGATATCAAAGCACCTAATAAAGCCAGTATGGACTTTAGCATTGCAACTGATAGCATCGATACCAATTGGGATGCGCGTGATGCTCATTTAAAAAAGGATGAGTTTTTTAATGTGGCAAAATATCCAACCATGACCTTTAAATCCACCAATGTCACGTTCAAAAACCCACAGCAAGCCAAAGTCACCGGCGACTTTACCATGCTAGGTCAAACCAAGCCGCTGACTCTAGATGTGACTTTAAACAAAATTGCCAATAGTCCGCTGACCAAAGAGCCTGTTATTGGTTTTCGCGCGACCGGTATCATTGACCGTGCTGCTTATGGCATGACGGCTTTTGCAAGTGGCATCACAACTGAAGTACCGATTCAAATCGATGGTGAATTGGTCGAGAAAAAAGCCACTGCAAAAAATAAAGTAAAGTAACTTATAAAATAACTCAGACTGATTACTATTAACTTTATAATCTGTTGAAAGTAAAAGCGTCATATCTAAAACTGTACTCTATTGCTATTGTTAAAAAATAATCGACTATTAAAAAAAGCATTAAAAAAAGCAGCCATTAAAAGGCTGCTTTTTTGATACAAATGAAGTTATTGTTAAACTTTATCTGGCGGTTTTAATAATATGCCAAACACCAAGTTTATTGTCGCCATCTTTGTCGCCAACCTTAGTATCATTGGCATAGAAGTATAAAGGCTTACCATTCATTGCCCACTGATATTTGCCATCTTCGCGTTTAAAAGCGGCAAACTGTCCCGAAGCTTTTGCGTTACTAGGTGCCAAAAACGCTGGCCAAGCAACCAAGCACGCAGAGCCACATTCTGATTTATTCATTGAGTCTTTATCAAAGGTATACAAGGTCATATGGTTGCTAGCATCGACTAACATGCCGTATTTGCTAGCGACTGGCGCGGTGTTTTTATTGGTAGCTTGCACATCATGCATGCCAGAATCGTCATTGCCAAACATATTGTTAAAAGTCGAACAACCGCTAAGCGCTAACGTTCCTGAAAGAACAGATAAGATAAGTATATGTTTCATAATATAACTTCCTTGTTATGGTCATAATAAGTTTTTGTTAGGTATTTTCTTGTCATCTTATGATTCAAGGCAGCTTAAAAGACTACTTAAACCTGATTTGAAGCACTTTTAATATAACATACCCAAAACAGTAGTCGTTTATAGCAATATATAAATTTACAAAAGCTCATAAAGATTACAAAACAAGCAAACTAAAATACTTAATTTAATTGATAGGCCGCTCCACTGATTACTTTTAGATATTGGAAAATTGTAGGTTTGAAATATTGGAAAATTGCGGTGTTGCTTGTTGACAAAACTCATGTACCCACTTACGTATTTGCCATCATATTACTTGTAGTTTTTCGTACAATAAGGCTATGAAAATTAAGAATTACTACACAATGGAAAATATGACCATTGCGGCCTAATATGATGGTTGAACTTGACTGGCTCTGCACGCATATCAATATGCATAAGCCAGCTAATGAATATGCCAAGTACCACTTTAAGTAACACTTGATGCAAATGCTATTAAGGATATGAACACGAAAATGACTCACTCTTTTATGATAAATAAAGCGCATTCCACCAAACGCGTCGGTATTCTCGGTGGTGGTACGGCAGGGGCAACCATCGCTATTCGCCTTGCAGCGTTAGGGCTTGAGACTTATGTTTTTGAAAAAAATAAATCGTTAATCGATGGTCCACCGATGTGCCATTTGCATGCTGGTGGCAATTTATACCGTGAAATTCCTGACGAAGACTGCGTCGCGCTGCTCAAACAATGCATCGATATTTTGCGTCTTTATCCTCATACCATCGACGTACGCCCAACGGTATTTGCCGTTCCGACTCGCGATGAAGGCTTGCCACAAGATTTGCTGCCGCGTCTCGACATATTGACCGATGCTTATCGCAAGCTTATCGCTGAAGATGCTAATAACAAAGTACTGGGCGAACCTGAAAATTATTATCAATTATATAATCATGAACAGCTGATTGAGCTGTCTGAGCGTGAACAGGCTGCAGTACCACATACGGCTGACGAGTGGATGATACCGGTCGCGAAATATCTGGATTTGAATAAAGTCAAATTTCCACTTATTGTCGTACAAGAATACGGTTGGAATATCTTTCGCTTGGCTGCCTCTGCACAATTGGCGTTAGAAGGTTATGAGCATGCCCATATCTTTACTGACACTCAGGTTAAGCAAGTGATGCCTGTCGATTGTGAAAATTGCTCAAACGCTGACCATCATGTCACTAAGTGGCGTATTGATTATCAGCAAGCTGCCAGTTCCGAACTTGAATCTGAATCTAATGGCGAATTTGAATCTATCGAAGTGGATTACTTAATCAATGCTTGTGGCTTTCGTACTGGTGTGATCGACGATATGGTCGGTGTAAAAGTCACACGCATGGTCGAGTTTAAATCCTCTTATATTACCCACTGGGGTGACACTGGCGGACAGATACCAGAGATTATCGTCTATGGCAATCGCGGTACACCAGAAGGTATGGCGCAGCTAACCCCTTATCCGGGTGGCTATTTTCAGATACATGGTATGAGTAAATTTATCACGCTGTTCGATGATGGATTGGTCGCTTCCAGTAAAGACAGCGCCCAACCTAAATTGCCACAACAATATGTACACTATATCGAAGATGGCTGGGATAAAGCGCCTCTACAAGCGCGTAGCCAGCAAGCCATTGATTATGTGGCTGAGTTTGTACCAACCTTCCATAGTGCGCGTAGCGTTGGTAATGCCTTATATGGTGGGCAACAAATTCCCGGTGAAGATGATACCTTACGAGTCGCCGATGTGAGTCTATATTCTAATATACGCTATGCGCGCGCTGAAAATGTCAAAGCGTCATCGACTTTGATAGCGGCGGATCAAATTGTCGATGAGTTGACGGAGCTTGGTTTGCTTGATTATGATACGCAAGAAAATCGGAATCGTTATGCTCATAAGTGGGCGTATCTAGCGCACAACGATAGTATCACTATTGATACACTTGCCTGTACCTTGGCTGAAGAACGCGGTTTTCCGCTGGCGATGGCGGGCGTAAATCACGGTATTTGCGAGATGACTCTAGATGATTTAAACGTCACTGAGATGCAATAACTTACCAGTGATTAATAGCTTTTTAGCAATAGCATTAGTCACGAGCTGTTCTAAAAATGAATCAAAAAAAGGAGAGAATGACTAATCATGAGTCATCCTCTCCTTTTTTATATAAAGCTATTTTCTTTCAGGATACTGTCATAAATACCCCTTACGCTAGCCTTTAGTTGCCAACCATTTTTTCAGTGTTGACAGCGTCATCTATTTTTACCAGTGTCTTTAGCAGGTCAATGGCATCATTAATCGTATTACAAACCACCAAACGCTCAAGATCTTCTCGCTTCATAAAACCTTGTTCAGCGGTATATTTTAAATGCTCAATCATACGATCATAAAAACCATTGATATTAAGAATAATCATCGGTTTTTCATGCTGATACAACTGGCGCCATGTAGCAATTTCCATAATTTCTTCTAATGTTCCAAGTCCGCCCGGCAAAGTGATAAAGGCATCAGCATATTCTGCCATCACTGTTTTACGCGTGTGCATAGTGTCGGTCAAATGCAGGCGAGTGAGCTGCTCATGGGCAATCTCGTGCTTTAGCATAAAGGTTGGAATCACACCGACTGCTTGTGCACCGCCTCGAATAACCTCGTCTGCGACCGCACCCATCAAACCGATACTCGCACCGCCATAAACCAGACCCATACCGTTGTCTGCCAAAGCACTACCAAGCTCGCGTGCTGCCTGCTCATATACTTCATTATTGCCCAAGCGTGAACCGCAGTACACCGCTACTAATGGCATGGTAAGCATTGATTTATCCACTGCTTTTTCAATATGAGTAATATCTTGGCTAGTAATAACTTCATAAGTGTTATTGTTAATTTTCATTTGCATATAGCTTCCTTAATTTTCACATCGATTGTTTTTATTGAGAACTTGTTTATTAAAGCATCTTTATTCGTACGTATTGAATATTTTAAGTAGAGATTCAGTCGAGTCTTTATGGATAATATCATGCAAGATAAACTGCAATAGAACTTAGAAGTCATATTTGAGCGCCTTCCCTACTGAGATTTATTTTAACATAAGCAATGCTATCACGCGGTAGCAACGATTTATCACTACGCAATTACTACATTTTTAAGGCTACACATTGGCAGCTGATGGCAAATTAACATTCTTTATTTATCAATAAAGCTCGCTCATAAAAACGACAAAAATATATTAAGGTTCAACCATGGAAAACACTTCTACCAATACTCAAATAGACACTTACTCATTAAGCATAATGACTGATCGCAATCAAGCATTGGCGGCGACCGTATATCGCCCTGAAAATGAAGTAAAAATAGCGCTCATGATAGCACCCGCAACAGGTATCAAACGTCAGTTTTATCATAATTTTGCCACTTATTTGGCAGAGCGTGGCTTTGGTGTGCTGACTTTTGATAACGAAGGTATCGGTGAGTCGCTTTCATGCGATTTGGCAAAATGTGATGCTTCTTTAATCAGCTGGGGGCGTCATGACATGCCAGCCGTCCTCGATGCTTTGCAGGACGAGTTTACCAACGCCACTTACCACTTAATCGGTCATAGCGCGGGTGGTCAGCTGATTGGTTTGATGCCCAATTATAAAGCTATCGCCTCAGTATTTAATGTTGCCTGCTCATCAGGTCGTATTAAAAACATGGATATGCCTTATAAGCTCAAGGCAATGGGTTTTATGGATGCTTTTATTCCACTCACGAACTTGGCATTAGGTTATACGCCTTCGGATAAAATCGGCATGGGCGAACCGCTACCACGTGGCGTTGCTCGTCAATGGCGCGAGTGGTGTAATGGCGCAGGTTATATCAAGACGGCGTTTGGCAAAAGCATACATAGCCATTTTTATGATGAGATTGACATCCAAGCATTGTGGCTAGGTTTTAGCGATGATGAAATTGCCAACAGCAAAAATATGGATGATATGATTCGCGTCTTTACGCAGATGCCGGTAGAAAAGCGCTTTTTTGCCCCTACAGACTTTGGCCTAAAAAGTATCGGTCATATGCGTTATTTTAGTAGTAGAACCAATGCCAAAGCACCTGAGCTGTGGCAAATGGCCATTGATTGGTTGAACAAGCAGCAATAGATTCAATATTCTATTTAACGTCAAATCAAGCTATTTAATCTGTCGAGTTTACCGCCTCCGCTTCTGCCTTGATACGCTTAGTCAATGCAGAATAAAGTGACGGCTGTATATTATGAATGTTACCGAGCATCCATTTAACATAGCTGATGGGCACCTCTTTAATCAGTTGTCCTTTATATTTACCAAAGGGCATTTTACTCACAGGATTGGCTTTGTTGGCGATAGCATGGGCAGCCACAAAATCAGTCGGCGCAATCTCTAAACGCTCGCAACAAGCCTGATAGAGCAAATAACACATGCGCGCATCACCCAACGCGTCATGAGCCGCTATCGTCATCCTACTCGCCTCACCCTTGCCCAATAACTGCTCAATACACTTAGACTGACCATAAGCGCTCCATTCTGGAAAGGCAACGCGCGCCAGCCTAACAGTACAAATCAGCTTGGCCGATGGACTGCCAATGACACGCCAATCAAAACGTACGTTGTGACCAATTAAATATTCTGATAATTCAAATTCATCCAATTCAAAACGCTCAAACCCAGCCACATCATCATCGGTGATACCATGAATTTTAGTCACGACTGGTGATATCGAGCGACCACTGTTGAAGTATTTCATCCACTCAAAGCCAGTAACCACATTGATCGTTGCCACTTGGATAGGTCGTGGATCACGACCTTGGTCGGTTTCGGTATCGATAATAAGTGCAGTATTAAGATTTATCATAAAAATCAGTCATAGAAAGTTATTCATAAAAAATTGGCCATCAATACCCGCCTTAATAGTCTAAAAGAAGCGTTATATTAGAGGGGTTATAGTTATAGTTACTGTATTTATATTTATGGGGATCAAAACCAGATATAACAATGCTATACAAACGTTAAAGGACAAGATCAATATAATATTAGTTAAAACAACACAATAAGTTTAAGAGACGTCGATGCGACCAAATGAAGAAAACCAACCACCACGACCAACATTGTTAAGCCGTGTGCTAAAGGTGTTGATTAAGGCTGCTGTGCTATTAGCGCTGTTATTTGTATTCGATAAACTCGTACCAAATATCAGCCAACAAACACAGTCATTTGTGCTGGCAAAATGGCAGCAGCTAAGTCTGTTACAACAAGAACCGCCGACCGAAAACAGCCTGCCCAGTCCGCTGCCAAAGCAGCATCTGACGGATACTTGGGGCGCTGCGCGTAGCCAAGGACGCTCCCATGAGGGGATTGATATTTTTGCAGATCGAGGCACGCCGATACAAGCAACGACACAAGGTATCGTCAGCAAGGTTGGAGACGATAGATTGGGTGGGCGTGTAGTGGTGGTCGTGGGACCGGGCGGTGCAGGACATTATTATGCGCATTTAGAAGACTATGCTGACATCTCTCCCAATGACTGGGTCAATGCAGGCGATATCATCGGTTATGTTGGTGATAGTGGCAACGCCAAAGGCACGCCGCCGCATGTTCATTATGGGATTTATATTAATGGCAGCGCGGTGAATCCTTACCCACTTTTACAAAAAAATTAGGCTATTTGAAAAATTTATCAATCAACATTAGGTCGTGTTGATTTATCAGAACTGTGTCCCAAACAACGCAAAAATTAACGACCAATTAGGCATCTTTACTAGATTTGAAACGCACTATTTATACCTATCAAGAAGCCCACTTTAGTATCAATTCGTAGGAGCAGAGCGAATATGAGCAGCTGGAAACACCATACTAAAGGTCGAGCCTACCCCTTCTACTGACTCAATTTGCAAGTTGGCCTCATGCTGATATAAGACGTGTTTTACAATCGCTAGTCCCAGCCCCGTACCGCCTGTGGCACGGCTACGACCTTTATCGATACGATAAAAGCGCTCAGTCAAACGCGCGATGTGCTCAGGGGCAATACCAATCCCATTATCTTCGACGGCAAACCGGCAACCTTCTGCTGTTTTAGTCCAGCTAATAGCTATATTGCCGCCCTTTGGCGTATATTTAACGGCATTAATCACCAGATTGGATAACGCACTATTTAGGTACATCTCTGAGCCTTGTAACCCGTCATAAGTATCTATCTGCAAATGAATGGTATGCCCATATTCTTGATTATAGGCTTGCGCATCATCATAAACATGCGTAAGCAGCTTGGTCATATCGATATAATTGAGCTCGTGCGTCTCTTCGATTTCAATTCGAGATAACAACAATAAGTCATTCACCACTCTATTCATACGAGCCGTCTGCTGGCTCATCAACTCAAAACCACGTCGCCAATGCGCTGGCATATCTGGCTGATCTGAGAAATTCTCTAGATAACCCATCATCACGGTCAATGGTGTACGTAACTCGTGCGAGACATTCGCCACAAAGTCGCGGCGCATTTCTTCCAAGTTATGCAAGCGCGTCACATCATAAATAATCAGTAGCTTTTCGTCACCAAAAGGCGTGAGCTCACACTTCAAATAGCGATTAGGATCTCGCCACGACACCATATGCACACCATCATGAACGCCATCGCCATCATTAGGCGTCGTGGCCGCTTGATAATATTGACGAAACTCAGGCACCCTAATAAAATCAAAGATGTGCTTGCCCTTATCAGCTGCTTGCAATAACAATAAATCTTCTGCCGCCTGATTCCACCACTCCAGACCATCATCGTCATTGAGCAAAATTACTGCATCTCGTAATGCTAGTAGAGCGCTTCTGATTTTTTTCAGCTGATCGGTTGTATTTTGTTGGGAGATTGGCTCTAATTTGCCTTGTTGATTATTTTCGGTCGGCATTATCATTCTCATCAATTAGACTTACTACTATTAGCTGCATTAGATTAGCTTCGATTGTTATTAATTTTTTTATTAGATGGCACTTTTATAGTGAATTAAATTGATTCAACCAGACTAGAAAATCGATAACCCGTACCGCGTACCGTTTGGATCAACGTATTACAATCATAAGGGTGTAGTAATTTTCGTAAACGCCGAATATGTACATCAATGGTTCTATCTTCAATATAAACATTGCCGCCCCATACTTGATCTAGCAACTGTGCTCGCGTATAAGCACGCTCTGGATGACTCATAAAAAATGCCAATAAGCGATATTCTGTCGGACCCATATCGATAATTTTATCATCAACCATGAAACGCTGGCTTTTGGGGTCTAGGCTTAGCTTTCCTATTTCGATAGGCTTATCGCTACTGAGCGCACTACTTCGACGCAATACCGCTTTGATTCTTGAGATTAATTCACGGGTAGAAAAAGGCTTGGTCATATAGTCATCAGCGCCTGCATCAAGGCCATGAACCTTACTGTCTTCTTCACTTTTGGCAGTCAACATAATGACTGGTATCTCAGCGAGCAGCGCATCATTTTTAAGCATACGGCAAAAATCGATGCCACTTTTATCTCCGGGCAGCATCCAATCCAATAAAATCAGCGCTGGTCTGTGATCCACCACTTGTTGGTGCGCCTCTGAGACGTCAGCTGCCTGCAAACTCTCAAATCCAGCCATCTCTAGTGTCATGACGAGCATCTCACGAATCGCAGGTTCATCTTCAACAATCAAAATTTGCTCATTATACATACGGCATTCTCAGTGTTAGAGGACAAAATCTAGCCTATCAAAAGGCGATAAACGCACGCGCTAGCTTCTTCCTATTAAACGAATTAATTATGACAGCTTGATGACATTTACTTTTAAAATTTTAATATTTGGCATCAAGTCTAATCGCTCAACTTACTTCTAATAAAAAGTTTAGCGGTCCATCATTGACGCTCGCAACTTGCATATTAGCGCCAAACTGACCCGTTGCAATAGCGGGATACTGAGTCTTTGCATAAGTAACCAGTTGTGCAAATAATACCTGTGCCGCATCAGGTGCCATCGCGCCGCCAAAATCAGGGCGACGACCTTTATCCGTTTTTGCCATCAAGGTAAATTGTGATACCAATAATAACCCGCCAGCCACTTGTTGGACATTTTTATCCAGTTTACCGGTTTTAGCCGGATCGTCATTATTTTCAAAGAGTCGATAAGTGAGGATTTTATCGACTAAGCGCTGCGCACTTTGTAGATTATCATCGTGACCCAAACCAATATACGCCAATACCCCATGCTGAATAGAGCCAACGCAGCAGTCATCAACGCTGACGCTGGCATGATTTACCCGCTGGATAAGTGCTCTCATTACTTACTTCCTTTAACGATTATGGTCATACAGGCAGCTGCCGACCATGATAAAATGTATTTATTTATGAATGTTACTATCTATTAATATCACTATCTATAAGTGTCACTGTCTATTATTTTCTAGCACCACTTTTTATTTTCATCATTGCTTTTTTAATCACTACTTTGGTCATCTATTATGAATGTATTTACTACCTTACAACAGTTTGTACCCCAGCAAAAAATCAGTAAAGCAGCTGGACGCTTAGCCGCCAGCCGCCATCCTTGGGTCAAACGCGCTTTCATTCGTAGCTTTGCCAAAGCTTATGATGTTAGCTTAGATGAATATGAGCGTCAAAGTTTAAACGCTTATGAGAGCTTTAATGATTTTTTCACCCGTGAGCTACAAGATGATGCGCGCGCTATCGATACTACCATCAATGGTATCGTCAGTCCTGCTGATGGGGTGATATCGCAGCTTGGGCAAATCAATGACCATAAACTACTACAAGCCAAAGGTCGCGACTATGATATCGGGCAGCTATTGGCCAACAGTGCCGACGGCGATTATTTCGCTGATGGTAGCTTTGCCACTGTCTATCTTGCCCCAAGTAATTATCACCGTGTCCATATGCCATTTGATGGTACATTGACCAAAACCCGTTATGTACCTGGCACTCTATTTTCAGTCAATAATACGACGGCAGCAAATGTGCCTGATTTGTTTGCTCGCAACGAGCGCCTAGTCTGTCTGTTTGATACTGCCTATGGTAAAGCGGCTGTTATCATGGTCGGTGCGATGATTGTCGCTGGGATCGAAACGGTAGCTACTGGTAAAATTAGCCGCACCGATGATATTCAAGAAGCGGATCATGATATGAGCTTTAAGAAAGGCGATGAGCTTGGACGTTTTTATTTAGGCTCGACCGCGATTGTGGTACTGCCAAAAGCAGCAAACACTGATTGGCAAAATACTATGAAGCATGGCTCAACGGTACAAATGGGTCAATTGCTAGGCGCTGCTAAGTTTTAATCCCATTTATCTAAGTAACAAACGCTTTTAACGAGTAGCATTGATAAATATGAGCATAGTCAGTAATAACATTACTGACTATGCTTTTTTTATGCCTGTCTATCTATTAATGTCTTTTTATAAGCCGCTATTTTTTTACACAAACGCTTTATGTCATCAAACTGTCATATTCATTTGGCACACTCTCCTTATTAACCACAGAGCATCATTTCAGCAAACCCCAGAAAACCCCAGAAAACTATTGTCATTGTTATTTATAAATGCTTGATACTCAAAATTGATTAATTTTAGGAGAAATAATGCGTCATTCATTAATAGCTGTAGCAGTCGCTGGTGCTTTTACCTTAGCAGCCTGTAGTCAAACACCCGATAGCAATGAAAGCAATGAGCCTGCCACAACAGCGCAAGCATCTACGGCCTCTAGCGGTGACTCTACAAGTAACGCTAGTGCTAGCTCAGCTGAAAATGTATCGATGAATATTACAGGGGCTGGTGCTTCTTTTCCGCAGCCTATCTATGCTAAGTGGTCAGATGCCTACAACAAAGCAACAGGTGGACAGGTTAACTATCAGTCAATCGGCTCATCCGGTGGTATCAAACAAATCGTTGCGAAAACGGTTGATTTTGGCGCATCCGACGCACCTATGACGCCAGACGAGTTAAACGAAGCCGGTCTGATTCAATTCCCAACCGTTATCGGCGGTGTGGTTCCTATCGTTAATATTGACGGTATTAAGCCCGGACAATTAAAGCTAAATGGTGAAATGTTAGCGGACATCTATCTTGGTAAAATCAGCAACTGGAACGACCCTGCAATTGCTGCCATAAACCCCGACTTAACCCTTCCTGATGCGGCTATTACCACGGTATTTCGCTCAGACGGTTCGGGTACGACGTTCAATTTCACTGATTATCTCGCAAAAGTGTCAAGCGCTTGGAATGACAGTGTTGGCGTCGATAAGACAGTGAAATGGCCAACGTCAGCAACTGGTGCGGGCGGTAAAGGTAACGAGGGCGTTTCAAGCTACGTGACGCGTATGAAAAACTCTATCGGTTATGTTGAATATGCTTACGCTAAGCAAAACGGCATGTCACACGTGGCCCTCAAAAACGCAGCTGGTAACTTTGTCCAGCCTTCTGCAAAAACCTTTGCTGCTGCTGGTGACATCGATTGGTCACAGCAAGAAGGATTTTATAAAGTCATTACCAACTCTGAGACAGCTCAAGCATGGCCTATCGCCGCTGCCACTTTCATCTTAGTACATAAGCAGCCACAAGATGCCAAACAAGTCGCTGGTGTATTAGCATTCTTTGATTGGGCATACGCTCAAGGTGGCGATGATGCTTTGGCACTTGATTACGTTCCTTTTTCTGATACTGCCGTTGCTTTATTTAAAGCAAAGTGGAATGAAGTCGTTGATAGCAACGGTCAGCCTGTCTATAAGCCTGCACAGTAACCTGTTTATCCTAGTGATTGCATAATCACTGTCGAGCCAACCTCTCAAACCACTATTCTCCGGTATGGGTTTGAGAGGTTTTATCACAGAAAATTTAAAGATTTTTCTAAGTTTGTTGTGATAAAACCTCATTGACTCTTTTACTATTTTGACTTGATTCTATTCAACGCTGAGACACTTATGAATGATTTAAGGTCCCAACTGGCAAAACAGAAACGCTACGATGCCGTTTTTGTGAATGCGACCAAAGCCTTTGCAATCTTGGTGCTATTGTCACTTGGCGGCATCATGCTCTCGTTAATTGTAGGTGCATGGCCTAGTATCACCGAGTTTGGATTGGGATTTTATACCAGCAATAACTGGGATACGGTGAACGATCAATACGGTGCGCTCGCGCCCATTTACGGGACGGTTGTCACTTCCTTTATCGCGATCTGTATTGCCGTTCCAGTTAGCTTTGGGATTGCTATTTTCTTAACAGAATTATGTCCCAATTTTTTGAAAAAGCCTTTGGGTATTGCTATTGAACTGTTGGCGGGCATCCCTTCTATTATCTACGGTATGTGGGGATTGTTTGTATTTGCACCATTTTTTGGCGATCACATTCAGCCTTGGTTTATTGAAAATATTGGTCCCCTACCTATTATTGGTAAAGTATTTACGGGTGCGCCCATGGGGCTTGGTATGTTTACCGCTTCATTGATACTGGCGATTATGATCATTCCCTTTATTGCCGCCACCATGCGCGATGTTTTCTCTGTAGTACCTGATTTATTAAAGGAATCCGCTTACGGTATGGGCGCAACCACGTGGGAGGTCATGTTCAAAATCATTTTGCCTTATACCAAAGCGGGCGTGGTTGGTGGGGTGATTTTGGGGCTTGGTCGGGCATTGGGCGAAACGATGGCAGTGACCTTTTTAATTGGTAATGCCTATAACATCAGCCCAAGTCTATTCACTTCTGGCGTTACGATTACATCGGCATTGGCCAACGAATTCGCTGAAGCTTCAAGTGAGTTACATTTAGCGTCATTATTGCACTTAGGTTTAATTCTTTTTGTGATTACCTTTATCGTGCTGTCGATATCTAAGCTGATGCTCATGCGTATTGACCAAAAAGCTGGCAATTAATAATAGTGAGCTCCTAAATACCATGTAGCTGCTAGATAGCTTGTGATATTTAAAGCAGTTATCTGATTCAAAAAGGACAAAAGCCTGATGACTTTAGCAACAGTCAATACTCATACTGCCCAGATTAGCCAGCCTGCTTTAAGCTTTGAAGACCGCTATGACAAGCGCTTATATAATAAGCGCCGTTTTATCAATAGATTGGGGCTTGGTTTTGCTCTATCAGCGATCGTCTTTGGTTTGTTTTGGCTGGTTTGGATTTTGATCACGCTGTTTGTTGAAGGCTTTCAAGGTTTAATCAAAATGCCGGTGTTTACTGCAGATACACCGCCACCTATGGGTGAAGGTGGTCTGCGTAATGCCATTATTGGTTCAGTGATGTTGGCTTTTTCAGGTTTAGCCATTGGCGCACCCATCGGCATGATGGCAGGCATATATTTGGCTGAATTTTCACATGGTAGTCTGTTAGGTAAAGTCACCCGATTTTTAAACGATATTTTACTGTCTGCTCCATCCATCGTTATTGGGCTGTTTGTTTATGCGTTGCTGGTCAAAGGTCAAAGCTTTTCAGGCTGGGCAGGTGCACTAGCATTAGCGCTGATTGTGATTCCCATTGTCGTACGTACGACGGAGAACATGCTAAATCTTGTGCCTAATACCCTGCGTGAAGCCGCCTATGCACTAGGCACACCGAAATGGAAGCTGGTCAGTACAGTCACGCTCAAAGCCGCCAAAGCAGGTTTGACCACAGGTGTGCTGTTAGCGTTTGCTCGTATTACTGGCGAGACAGCCCCCTTACTGTTTACCGCATTAAATAACCAGTACTTTAGTACAGATATGAGCCAACCGATGGCTAATTTGCCAACCACTATTTATCAGTTTGCCATGAGCCCGTATGACAATTGGCATGCATTGGCTTGGGCGGCGGCGCTGCTAATTACTATGACAGTATTGCTATTGAATATTGCGGCGCGCTTTATAGGCGGTAAAGATCATACGAGATAACTTACTATCTGAAAACTTTGACAACCATAATGAGCAGTACGGCTGATAACCCACTCCTCCTTTAACGATATTTAAAAATAGCTGGATACGATTATGACTGATGTACTAGAAAGAAAAGCCGCTAAGCAGAAAACAGATAAAGGCAGTATCAAAGGTCGTTTACTAGGTCAGCCAACCTCTACTAATAGCCAGCACAAGCAGCCAGATAGCGCTCATCTGACCAAACAAACCATGGCAGATATGCCTGACAATATGCCGCCTGCTAAGATTGCCATTCGGGACTTGGATTTTTATTATGGTGATTTTAAAGCGTTAAAAAATATCAATATCGACATCCCAGAAAAGAAGGTAACCGCGTTTATTGGACCATCAGGCTGCGGTAAATCAACGCTGCTACGCACGCTTAACCGTATGTACGACTTGTATCCTAACATGCATGCCGAAGGTCAAATCATCTTGGATAACAAAAACATTTTGGCTAAAGAGGTGGATGTCAATTTACTGCGTGCGCGGGTGGGTATGGTCTTTCAAAAGCCCACGCCGTTTCCCATGTCCATCTACGACAACGTGGCATTTGGCGTACGTTTATATGAAAAGCTGAGCAAAGCAGAGATGGATGAGCGTGTCGAGTGGGCATTGAAAAAAGCGGCGTTATGGCTCGAGGTCAAAGATAAACTTAAAGCCTCAGGATTGTCATTATCAGGTGGTCAACAACAGCGACTTTGTATCGCCCGTGGGGTGGCAACGAAACCTGAAGTACTGTTATTAGATGAACCAACCTCAGCGCTTGATCCCATCTCTACTGGCGCTATTGAAGATTTGATTACGGATTTAAAAAATGACTATACGATTGCTATCGTAACGCACAATATGCAGCAGGCCGCGCGCATCTCCGACTACACCGCTTATATGTATTTGGGTGACATGGTAGAGATGGGTGAGACGGATCAAATATTCACCAACCCAGCACAAAAAGCGACTGAAGATTATATTACCGGTCGTTACGGCTAAGTTGCTCTTTATTTAAAGAAGTTGTTTATAGCGGTTATTTATAGCAGTGATTTATAGTGATCCTTCATAACCATCCTCATTTTGGCAATATCTTTATGACCAACACCAATACGATTAAGACCGATTCGATTAAGGAGGTAACCATGCTGGTAACTGAAAAGCATTTATCAAAGAGTTTTGATAATGATTTAAATGAAGTTATTGAGTTGTTTATGCAAATGGGACGCATGGCAGCAGAGCAAGTCATGGTTGCGACCCGTGCATTGATAGCAGCAGATGAGGCAACCGCGAAAAAAGTGATTACTGATGATGATCTAATCAATCAGTTAGAAATTAAAATCGATGAGCAAATTATTTTGTTGGTTGCCAAGCGCCAGCCAGCAGCGAATGATTTGCGCTTAGTCATGGCCATTAGTAAAGGCATTGTTGACTTTGAGCGTGTGGGTGATGAAGCAGAAAAGATAGCGCGTATGGCATGCCAATTGATTGAAGATGGTGCTTCACCAAGAGGCTATTCAGAGGTTCAGCATTTATCCAATCAGGTGCGCTTAATGCTGCTTGATGCGCTTGATGCCTTCTTATGGATGAATCCTCAGCAGGCATTTTCGGTATTGCAAAGCGATGTGTCTGTCAATGAAGAGTATCAGTCTGCCACTCGCTCCTTGATGACCTATATTATGGAAGACAGTCGTCATGTGTCTAAAGTGATTAATATACTATGGGTATTGCGCGCACTCGAGCGCGTGGGCGACCATGCTCGAAATATTGCTGAGCTGGTCATTTTTTGTACCAGCGGCAAAGACGTGCGGCATACGGATTTTTTACGGGTAGAAGAAATCGTACAACAAACCACCAATGCTGGCATAAATGCTAACAAATAGTCTCTCTAACCTTGTTTTAAAATTAATAACGAAAATGTTTATTAATAGGATAGGCAAACAAAATATTCTCTTCTTGCGTACCGCGTCCAATATTATGAATAATCAGCGGTGTGCCATCAGCAGCTGCTTTGTCCGATACGATACCTGTGTGCGGTAAATTGCCGTTCGGTAGTCGCCAAGTCACCACATCTCCCGCTTGAAAGCTGGATTTTTCAGTGATTGATAACGTCTGTCCATGACGCGCAAAAAACACTTCAAGATTGGGCACACGGCGATGGTCGATATTTTTATCGGTTGATTTAAGTCCCCAAGTTTTTGGATAGCTTGACCAGTTGGATTTCATATCGTGGTTGAGCAATTGCTGTAGATCTATATTTTGCAAGCGATAAGCACGAACGACCACATCTGTACAGACACCGGTATTTATCGGCACATCGCCGCGTGGGAAATCCAGCTTACGGTAAGTAGGATCATAGCTGGTGGTAATGCCGATTTGTTTTTTGGCATCGTGTGCCAATTTACTGCCGTCGCTGATAGGGGCAATAGCTTGAGCCATTTGCGCCAATCCTAGCAGGCTGATAAAGGCTAGCGATTTAGCGAAGGCTTTATAAGTATCAGATACTCTCATGTGCCGATCTCTTTGTTATTAATTTAACTATAAATGCTCTAGCATTTGAAAATCATGACGGGCTGTAAAATACTTAAACGCTCAAACCATCTCTTATTCATTTACGCATCAATCAACCAGCCCTGCGCCGTCGCAAATTCAATCTGTCGTACCTGCCAATCATAAATACTAGGAAAGCTGTCTTTAATAAAGGCATGCGCACCCGCCACCTGTGAACGCGTAACGTTAGAATCAGTCCACGTTTTGCCATTCGTATTTAGATTGAGTAAAAACGGCAATAAGCGATCAACTACTTTCAGCAGCTGGGTTTCTTTGCTGCTGCCAGTTTCCTGCTCTTCCCAAATCTTATTTAAATCTTTAATCCCGTTACCACGTTCGGCTTGTAAGCGCGCAATGCCAGCGCGTTCTTCAAGATGCGCATCACTGCGTGTATCGGCATATAAAAAAGTATCGCCTGCATCGATTTCACCCAAATCGTGTACCAGTGCCAGCTTTAGCAATTTCTCATGATTAACATCCAACTCGAACAACTCAGCGATTGACCAACATGCCATCGCTAAATGCCATGAGTGCTCAGCGGAGTTTTCTAGACGAGTGGTAGCCGTCACATAACTGCGCCTGTTAACACGTTTAAGAGCATCAAGCTCTAGTAGAAAATGAGTGACATTATCTATATCAATGTTTGAGGCAAGCGTTGGGTTGGTTAATAAGATGGAATTGGTTGATGACATAAATTTTCTCTTAGCTTTTCTACGAATGTATAGCGCTTTATCTTATCTTTAAGCACCAGCGGTTATTATACATTTTATGAGTGTTATAAAAGAGGATGCTAGCCTGTAATTAACTGGCGCCACTATAAAAAGAAAATAGCGCTTATTTTAGTAAGCGCTATCTGTTCTAAATCGAGTAAAAAAACAACTATTTAATCAAGTTGCTAATAGTTTTGAACGCAGGGTCTTTACTACTTCGGCATAGCTCAAATAGAATGGTTTCAACTGTGGTAATAACACCACCGGCACGGCGAATACGGCGAATGGCTTGCTTTTTATCATACGGAAAACGCGAACCAACCGCATCACCAATAATGACTGGCTGCATACCATTATCTAGCAAATCAAGCGCAGTTTGTAAGACACAAACATGAGTTTCAACGCCGAACAGTAAAACAATACTGCGATTTTGCTGAGCAAGGTGATTCCATGAATCGTCATTGTCGCAGGCGCTAAAAGTGACTTTTTCAAAGCCTTTGGCATTATCGCCTTCTAATAACTCACGAATTTCGGGCAAGGTTTCGCCTAAGCCCTTTTTATACTGCTCATTGAGCATAATTGGAATATCAAGCGCTTGCAAACCTTTGATCAAAGTCGTTATTTTTTTGATAATATTTTCATGGTCATAGATATGCGGGGTCAGACGTTCTTGGACGTCGATTATCATTGCTTGGGTATTTTCACGGTCAATACGGTAGGTACGATCAGTAATCATGGTGGACATAGTACACTCCTTGTACGGCTGACTTTATTGTTAAAGGCTATGTTAGTTTTATCATTGATATTATCATTATTAGCCTTACACTCATTTAGTCATAGTTTGCTGAGTGCGTCAATGGAGATAGTCTCTAATAATGATTAATAACAATTCATCACGCTTGATTTATACTGCTTAGCATAGGTTTTTGATTATGAGTAGCCAATAACTATATATTATGGCGTCTAGCATTCCTTAATAAAGGCTGTTTTTGAGTCATTACCATGACCAAACCAAGAACAATACCAAAACACAAGGTTAAAAGATAATACACCATATAAATGAGCGTGTTTATAAATGCAAAAAACATGCTGTTTAAAGTAATGATTAATATCGCAGCGATGGTACCGCCGAACAGCTCTCGATATTTTTTATTAAAAATCTTAAAGGCCACCAACGGTATCGCGATACCAAACAAGCCAAATGTAGCACCCCAAACACCTGCCATGTCCATATCAAAATATAGGACCCCTAAAACATTAGCGAAAATACCACATATAAAAAAGGCAATCATAAAACGTACAGAACCTAATACTTTTTCCAAAATATAGCCCGCAGCAAAAAGCATTCCCAGACTCATTACCAAATGCATAATCCCTGCATGTACAAAAAGCGATGTCACTACCCGCCAATATTTACCAGCTTGCAGCGCGTCTCTGCTCAACCCGCCTACCTTATCTATCTGCCTAGATAAAGGATCAATGATATCCATACCCATGAATACGGTCAGTATAAATGCGCCTATACAAGTCAGCATTAACACTAACGTTGCAGGTTGTTTTTTATTACTTCTAAACAAAGCTACTAGACTTTTTGACACATCCTTCACTGGATCTCGTTTTTTTACATGCTTTTGTTTTTGTATATGCTTTCGTGTGCTCTTCTTTTCTTTATTATCAATATCTGCTGCAAAAATAAGCAATAAGCACACTCCCATACCAATAACAAATGAGCCAAACCCCCAGACGAAATCTCGCTCTAAACTGTCAACAAACAATCCTGATTCAGGTACCAATATCAAGGGTGTTAAATTAGACTGCTTATTAACTGTCGAAATCGTATGTAAGTAGCCACTTCTCTGATTTGACGATTTAAGTTTCTTAAAGTAGCTGATAGTAGAGAGGTCTTTGGCTTGATATTTGTGGCGAGAGTCATTAATAAATGCTGAGTATTGACGGTCTTTAATACTTTGGTCTTCACGATTATCGTAGCTTGTATGGTAACTAGAACCTAGCCAAATATTATCAGCGGCCGCAAATGGCGTCGCAATGTAATAATAGACATGCAATGTCGAGTCAAAATACCGTCCACTGACTACTTGTGTCTCTATATAAGAAACCTGCTCTGATTTTAGTGGTTTAAAATTATCCACCTTGAAATACTTTTGTTTTGGATAGTTACGAACATCATTCAGGTTGTTTACTTCAACAACCTCGTACGCAGCTTTAGACAAATAGTTTTGGCTGAGAACAAGCGGTATCACTAATGCTAAAACCATCGTTATAAAAAAGTAGCCTGAACTACTACGCTGAACCCACTTTAAAGTCAGAAGCTCGTACCTCGGCCACATCCAAATACTAACGACTAAAATAGATAAAAGAAAAGGAATACCAAAATCCCAGTAGCTTTCTTTTAAAGGTAGAACGTCTAGATAAACATCCAGTAACCAGCGTAAAGCACCAAAAATTAGAATGCTGAAGATACTTAAGCACAAATAAGGAAAAAATACCTGCTTTAGTTTTATTTTAGTCGACCCTTTAGTACGTTGGGGTTTCTGCTCCTTACGCTTGGTAATTTTACGCCTATCCTGTTTACCTACTCTATTTCTGCTTCTATTTTTATTCTTATACCTATACTGGCTTCGCTTATTATTATCTCGCATTTACCTTCACCATTCATTTATAGCAAACCACGCCCCAACTTTGATGACTTTCTTCCTTAATCGATAAAACCTGATTGGATTCAGCATATTTACTCGTATTACTTTATTGCAAACACAAAAAAGCGCCTCTAACATTAAGTTAGAGGCGCTCATTTTACAAGATATCAAAGCATATTAATCAACAAATATCAGCTTAACTGAAATTTACACACGCTCAATAATAGTCGCAATACCTTGACCAAGACCGATACACATCGTCGCTAGACCGATTTCAGTATCTGATTGCTCCATCGCATTTAGCAAAGTAACGGTGATACGAGCGCCTGAACAACCTAGTGGATGACCTAAGGCAATCGCGCCACCGTTGATGTTGACGATGTCTTGCTTATCAGTCAGGTTCAAGGCTTTAAGTACTGACAAACCTTGCGCTGCAAACGCTTCGTTAAGCTCGATCGTTTGCATATCATCGATGCTCATGCCAGCACGCTTAAGTGCTTTTTGCGTCGCAGGTACAGGACCGTAACCCATGATAGCGGCATCACAACCAGCAATTGCCATGCTACGAATACGAGCACGTGGCTTTAGACCTAGCTCTTTGGCTTTTTGCGCGCTCATGATTAGCATTGCTGATGCACCATCAGATAATGCAGATGAGGTAGCAGCAGTTACCGTACCGCCTACTGGATCAAAGGCTGGACGTAACTTTTGCATTTGCTCCATCGTCGCATCCGGACGAATCACTTCATCGACAGTACATAGCTGCAAGCGACCCGCTTCGTCATGGCCTTCGATACCGATGATTTCATTGTCAAAACGACCTTCAGTGGTCGCAGCCCATGCACGGCGATGCGATTCAAGACCAAAGGCATCTTGCTCTTCACGCGTGATATTATTCATGCGACCTAGCATTTCAGCGGTCAAGCCCATCATGTTTGAAGCTTTTGCATAATGCTTTGACGCTTCAGGGTTCAGATCAACGCCATGCATCATGCCGACGTGACCCATATGCTCAACACCACCGATGATGAATACATCACCTTGGCCGGTCATAATTTGGGCAGCAGCGGTATGTAGCGCCTGCATAGAAGAACCACATAGACGGTTAACGGTTTGACCGCCAGCTGTCTTAGGGATATCAGCTAGCAAACCGATGTTACGGCCGATATTTAAACCTTGCTCTAGCGTCTGGTTAACACAACCCCAGATGATATCTTCAACGTCACGTGGGTCAAAGTCATTACGCTCAACCAATGCACGAACCAATTCAGCAGACATGCTATCAGCGCGGACATGGCGGAACATGCCGTTTTTAGTTTTACCCATCGCTGAGCGTACGCCATCTACGATGACCACGTCTTTTGGACTTAAAATTGTCATACTATCTTCCTTTTCAATTTTTATTGTCAGTGGCAGTACTGCCATGCTCGCCTATCTAATTTAGAAGGTTACTGATAATAAATAAATTACCAGTAATCTTATCGAGCACGTGTACTGCACTTCATCCTAGTAATGACTGCCTATTACGCGGTGGCGTAAAAGGTCTCGCCTGCTGCTGCCATATCGCGAATCTTCTGCGGGGCTTCATAAGCTTTGCCAAGGTGCGCGTATTTTTCACACAGTGCCAAGTAGTTATCTAGACCCATTTGGTCGATATAACGGCAAGGACCACCGCGGAATGGCGGGAAACCAACGCCCATAATCATCGCCATATCAGCTTCTGACGGCGTGCTGACGATGTTGTCTTCTAGGCAACGGACAGTTTCATTACAGAAAGCCAGCATGGTGCGGTCGATAATAGCTTGATCATCAAATTCTTGCTTAGTGCTATCAGTGGTGGTTTTTAGCAGCTCATAAGTCGCTTCATCAGCAACTTTCTTTGGCTTGCCACGTTTGTCCATTTCATACTTATAGAAACCAACGCCATTTTTCTGACCTAAACGTTTGTTTTCATATAAAAGCTCAATCGCGCCTTTATAATCAGGCTTCATACGGTCAGGGAAACCTTCTGCCATCACTTCTGCGCCATGTACGCCCGTATCTAAACCAACAACGTCGATTAGATAAGCAGGACCCATAGGCCAGCCGAATTTTTCCATGACTTTATCGACATGCGCAAAATCAGCACCTTGCTTAAGCAATAAATCAAAAGCACCAAAGTATGGGAACAAGACACGGTTGACTAAGAAACCTGGACAGTCATTAACGACAACAGGTACTTTACCCATTTTAGAAGCTAGCGCAACAGTCGTCGCAATCGCTTCTTCAGATGATTTCTCACCGCGGATAACTTCGACCAATGGCATACGGTGTACTGGGTTAAAGAAATGCATACCAACGAAGTTTTCTGGGCGCTCAAGTGCTTCAGCCAAGAAAGTAATAGAGATCGTTGAAGTATTTGAGGCTAGGATACAGTCGTCTTTCACCAAGCCTTCAACTTCTTTTAGTACCGCACGTTTGACGTTTGGATTTTCTACGACCGCTTCGATAACGATATCCGTTTCAGCAAAATCACCATAATTCAAAGTAGGACGGATACGGCTTAAGGTTTCGCCCATTTTAGTTGGGGTCATTTTGCCGCGATCGACCATTTTGCCAAGTAACTTGCTGGCTTCGCCCATACCAAGGTCTAATTGCTCAGACTTGATATCTTTCATGATGATTGGCAAGCCTTTACTAGCTGCCTGATAAGCGATACCGCCGCCCATGATGCCTGCGCCTAGTACCGCAGCTTCATTGATTTCATGTGCTTTTTTGCTGTGCTGCTTCGCTAATTTCTTAACCAACTGATCGCTTAAGAATAAACCAACCAAGCTTTCTGCTTGTGGTGTTTTCGCCGCTTTTGCAAAACCAGCGGCTTCTACTTCGATTGCTTTATCACGTGGTAAGTTAACGTGTTTTTCCATCGCAGCAATAGCAAGTGCTGGCGCAGGATATTGCTTCGGATTGGCTTTGGCAAAGATCATACCTTTGGCACTGTTAAATGCCATCGCTTGCTCAAGCTGATTTAATTTAACTGGAACCAGCTTCTCTTCACGCTTCGCTTTCCAATCAAGCTCACCTGAGATACATTTTTTGACCAAATCAATGGCCGCATCTTGCAAGTCATCAGCAGCAACGGTCGCATCAACTAAGCCAAGTTTTAGTGCATCAAGGGCTTTTTTAGGTGTACCAGTCGCAATCAGCTCAAGCGCATTATCGATACCAATGACACGCGTAGTACGAACCGTACCACCAAAGCCTGGGAAGATACCCAGTTGAGTTTCTGGTAGACCGATGATGGCTTTGTCGCTCATGACACGGTATTCGCAAACCAAGGTCATCTCACAACCACCGCCAAGCGCTGCGCCATTGATGGCAGCTACTTTCGGGAATGGCAAATCTTCAAAGCGATTAAAGGCGTCATTAATGTTAATAACCCAATCTTTAATTTCTTCTTCTGGTTGCTTAAAAGAAGCCACAAATTCAGTGATATCAGCACCAGCGATAAACACGCCTTTGCTTGATGTTACGATCAAACCTTTAACGTCATCCGCTTTTTCTAACGCGTTAACAACTTCAGCAAATTGCTTATTGGTCTCAGCATCAAACTTGTTCACGCTCTCATTTTCGGCGTTGTACTGCATGTTGGCGATGCCATCCTCTAGCATTGTCACCGTAATGCGATTTCCTTGGTATACCATTTGGAACTCCTTGCTATATAACGAAAGCTACGTTTTAAAATTAAAAGTTTTAAAATTAAAGTACATAGCCAGTTATTGTTAGAAAAATGGGTAATAGCACCGCTAATCTGTACTTTTATTACAATTATCACAAACAACGTCGTGGTGATGTGGTTGTGATATCGCCTTAATAAAAGCAAGCCAGATTAAACAGTGCAGATATCTTTATTATCCAGCGCTTATGCTTGTACATTTATAGCTATGTACTGATGTTCTATGTACTTGTGTTCTACTATTGCCGTTGTCGCTGTTGACTGAGACTTGGTCTGATAGTCGTTTTTCGATTAAATAATGGTGTAAAACCCCACTGATTAATCGCTAGACTAATTTCACGCCAATTAGTGTAGGGGATTATGCCCCCGACTGTCACAAGCTAATACCATACTCGCAAGTCACTCTTAAATCGACAGCAGCCCTTTACCTGACTAGCAATCTGCCTTAAGTGATTGTTTGTATACTAGAATTAGCGCGTGAAAAGCAAACGCTTAACGTAACCTCTTATCAAAACATATTCAGCCGCTAAGTTAAGTCGCCAATACGTAACAACGGCTTGTTATCGTATTTCAGTGGTTCAACCGGCTTTTTTAACCCTAAAGCGTAAAAAATGATTCACGGAGGTAACGTGTGGCAGAAGGAATATAATCTATCATGCTACACTAACGATATTTTTATTATTCACCTGATAGATGGTTGGATTATGACTGTTTCTTTTACGCCAAACCTTGCAGATACCCGCTTTATGCCTTTTACCAATACCAAGCAGTTTCATCACGATGTGCGCGCGCAACTTACCCAAGATATCGAGGTGTTATTTGCTTACGCAGAGCTGCCAAGTCCGCTGCTTGATGCGTGCCGTTATGTAATGACCGGTCAAGGTAAATTGGTACGCCCATTATTAGTCGCCAGCGCCTTTGCTAGCACCTATAATAATAATTATAGTGAAAATAGCATGGCTAACGCCAATGGTTTGGAAGCTTTGTTAGAAAACGACTCGGATTATGATATGTGTCGCCGTGCTGCGTTGGCGGTGGAATTACTCCACACTTATTCGTTGGTGCACGATGACTTGCCGTGTATGGACGATGATGAGCTACGCCGTGGGCAGCCGACCGCTCATATTGTCTTTGAAGAATCGACGGCACTACTGGCAGGTGATGTATTGCAAACATTAGCCTTTGAAGTATTAACGGCAGAAATGCCAACCTTTGCGCCCTTTGATTCAGCTATCGCAAGCCAGCTATTCGCCATATTTGCCCCGCGTGCCAGACGTATGGTGTCGGGTCAAATGCTAGATCTCAATGCCGAAGCCACTACTGGTATTTCACAGAGCGATTTAGAAGCTATTCACCGTGATAAAACGGGTGCATTAATTGAAGCGGCGATGCTGATGGGCGGCATTTGTGCTGGCGCTACCGCTCCGCAGCGCATGGCATTGCAAGAATGCGCCCAGCATATTGGTCTTGCCTTTCAAGTACAAGATGATATTTTGGATGTCACTACCAGCACAGATGCGTTAGGCAAGCCTGCTGGTAGCGATGAAAAGTTAGATAAATCTACCTATGTAAAATTGATGGGCGTTGATAACGCGACCAAATACGCGCAATCGCTATTTGATGACGGACGCGCAGCCATTTCTCGTGAACTTGGTAATAGTAAAGAAAATGATGCACTTGTGGCATTGATTGAATGGTTATGGGCTAGACAAAAGTAAGTTTACGCGTGCTAAACTGTCCGCTATTCTACAACGATACTATTATATTACGATACTACGATGATTGAGACTTCTATATGAGCGACCTTAAACAGCCTAACTCTGATAAACAGCCGATTTCTCGATCGCCTAATCAGCACAATCATCATGACCATGCTGCTCATACACCAGATGCGGGAACGGAAACTGCTGAAAGCTTCGCTGTTAATGCCAAAGGCAAAACAGGCTTTGGGCGAATCGTTAAAGCTGCTGGCTACTCTGCCGATGGCTTTATGGCGGCCTATAAAAATGAAGCAGCTTTTCGACAAGCATTTTGGCTCAACTTAGTCTTGCTCATTGCGCTTGTATTCATCCCTTTGACCATCACTATAAAAATGATCCTGCTTATCGCCTCTTTTCTATCTATTATCGTTGAGCTGTTTAATACAGGACTTGAAGCAAGTATCGACCACACGTCAACTGCACAGCATCCATTAGCAAAAATAGGCAAAGATGTTGGCTCTGCCGCCCAGTTTTTGGCACTGACCTTATTGTTTGTGTTATGGCTTATGGCTTTGTCTACTTTGCTTTTTTAACCTCAACGTTTACCTGATAAAGTTCGCCTGATAAGGAATTCATTTATGATTAATGATAGTTCCGAGACTTCTAACTCCTTAAATCAGGCTACTACTATTAGTAATTCTACTAATTCCTCCAATCCGTCACCAAAAATATACCTCGGCACGGGCGGTTATAGCGATACCGACTTACTAGGTACGCTATATCCAACCGGTACCAAAAAAACGGACTTCTTACGTGAGTACGCCAAACAATACGGTGCAGTAGAAATCAATAGCACATTCTACGCACCTATCGGGCAAAAAGCCTTTGCTGGTATGGTCAATAAAGCTTATGCCGAAGCAGAAAGTGAATTAAAATTTGCCGTCAAGCTGCATCAAGACTTTACTCATGCGCGTAAAGGCACTGCCGAGCACGCCCAAGCTTTTCTTACTGCCCTCACACCACTCATCGAAGCTGATTGTCTAGCGCCACTATTATTACAATTCCCACATGGCTTTGATCGTACTCGCGAACATCGTCTATATCTCGCAAACCTTGTAAGTTGGTTTAAGGATTATCCATTAGCCGTTGAATTTCGTCATAACGGCTGGCATACCCCGCAAGTGGTCGATAGCTTTATCGAGCAAGGGCTGATTTGGTGCAGCGTTGATTATCCCAAGGTCAGCGGACTACCGCCGTCACGGCTGATATTTACTCAGCGGACGGGCTATCTACGCATGCATGGTAATAATCTAAACTGGTGGGATGCGATGAGTGCAGCTGATCGTCATGATTATCGCTATAGCGAGGCTGAAATGCAGGACTGGGCGCAAGCGATTGCCAATCAGCGTCAGCATTTTGATACGCTATATATCTTCTTTCAAAATACGGTGAATGCCCATGCTTATTATAATATTGCAATGTTGCGGGAAGCGTTGGGGAAATTTGGGTTTGAGGTGTTGTAAATCAAATTATGACTTTCTCTCAGAGTATGGTTTTTTATATAACTAACACGAGGAATAACAAATGATACCAAAGCATGGGAACAGTAAATTTCAATGTCCTCATTGTAATACCCTTGCGATGCAAACGTGGTTTACTGCATATAATGCAAGTACGACAGCTACAGGCATTCTTCATCATTTGTATCTAGATTACAGGTCTAGCATTGGTGATATTACGCAAAGGAATATTGCTACTTTTTTAGATAAAGTTAACAATAATTTCCAAGATAATTTTTATAAATTTGTACCTAAAAACTTCTCAATAGCAACTTGTTCATCCTGCAATGAAATTACAATATGGATTAATCAGGAAATTGTCTATCCTAAGAAAATAAAAGTTCCAGCACCTAATGTTGATTTAAATGAAGAAATAAAAGCTCTGTACCATGAAGCTTCATCAATCCTTATAGACTCACCAAAAGGCTCTACCGCCCTTTTGCGTTTAGCTCTTCAAAAACTTTTAAAGCAAGTAGGTAAAAGTGGAAAAAATATTAATAATGATATAAAAGATTTAGTAGCAGAAGGGTTGAGTCCTAAAATACAACAAGCATTAGATTTACTTAGAGTAATAGGCAACAATGCTGTTCATCCTGGGCAAATAAATTTAGATGATAATGCTGAAGTTGCCGAAAAATTATTTAGTATTTTAAATTTTATTGCTGATGAGTTGATTACGAAACCAAAAGAGCTAGATAGTCTATATGCAGATCTAATTCCTCTTGATACTCAGGAGCACATTAAGCAAAGAGATAAACAAGAATAATTTATCGATTTTAAAATCTTAAACCAAAAAAAGGACGCCTCTCAGCGTCCTTTTTTTAAATCAAATACTTCGGTTAAAGATTACTCTTCAACGCCAGCATCTTGACCTTTATATTTCGCATTTGCATAGTCCCAGTTCACAAGCTTGTCTAGGAACGTATCAACATAGTCAGGACGACGGTTACGATAATCGATGTAGTAAGCATGTTCCCATACGTCACAAGTCAATACCGCTACTTGGTCATGTGCAAGTGGCGTATCAGCGTTAGCAGTTTTAGCGATAGACAGTTTGCCGCCAACTTTATCAGCAACTAACCATGCCCAACCTGAACCGAACTGAGTCATTGCTGCGTTTTTGAACTCTTCACGGAACTTATCATAGCTACCGAAATCTTCTTCGATTTTAGCTTTTAGATCACCAGTAGGTTCGCCGCCGCCGTTGTCTGGCGTCATGCAGTTCCAATAGAACGTGTGGTTCCATACTTGGGCTGCTTGGTTAAACATACCTTGTTTGCTGTCATCTTTCGCAGTTGCGACGATGATTTCTGACAAAGTTTTGTCTTCTAGACCAGAACCTGGTAGCAATTCGTTCAATTTGTTCACATAAGCAGCATGATGCTTATCATGATGGTATTCTAACGTCTCGGCACTGATATGTGGCTCAAGCGCGTCTTTTGCATATGGTAGGTTTGGTAAAGTAACGTTTGACATAATTATTTTATCCTTGCTAGTTTTAGTTGTGACTTTATAGAAAATGATTAATAGAAACTGATTATAAAAACCGAATTTTACGCTATTTTTACCACGCAAAAAACCCTATAAAATAGCGAACTAAATTGGCTGAGTTTATTATTCGAAATGAATTTTATCGCTTACTACATGTTATTGTTTAACACAGTATCACGTATTATTATGAATCCAAAATTAACACTTATAATTTTCTTGCTGTGCGCTCGAAAGCCAAATACTTGGCTTTTTAAACGTTTATTAACTTAATATTCACAAGCTATAAGATATAATTCACGATAGCTTGGTAGCTATTATAGCAATAGTCGCGACAAATATCAGTTACCAAATGTTATGAAAAGTGCAACTAGCATAGCCAGTAGTTATTTATCAACTATCCGCGTAGCAATGCTCAACGTCAGGTTCAGCCAGTATTTGCGTAAATGACAAACCAATAAACAATAGCATTAGAACAGAGCTAACAGTTAAAATCAGATCATACTCTTTATTACTATATAACGGGACAGACCCAATGAGCGCTACCAGTACTTCGCTATCTTCTAACCAATCGACCACTCATAATCAGTGGGTGCTCGCCAGTAACAATAAAGGCAAACTGGCTGAGTTTAAAAGATTGTTTGCCGAAGCAAATTTGGATGTGACGATTGTGCCGCAAGGACAGCTGGATATTGAAGATGCAATCGAAGATGGCTTGAGTTTTATCGAAAACGCCATTATTAAAGCGCGACATGCCAGTCGTATTAGTGGTTTACCTGCCATTGCTGATGATTCAGGGATTTGCGTACCCGTATTAGGCAATGCACCCGGTATTTACTCTGCGCGCTATGCAGGCGAGCACGGTAACGATGACAAAAACAACGTCAAACTTATCGCTGATTTGCAGCCTATCCGCGCTGAGCAGGCTGACGAATCCATTAAAGGGCTATTTGTTTGCGTATTGGCAATGGTGCGCCATGCCGATGATCCGCTACCAATTATCGCGCAAGGTTTATGGCAAGGTGAGATTTTAGAAGCCCCTCACGGTGATGGCGGCTTTGGTTATGATCCGCTGTTTTGGTTGCCAGAGTTACAAGCAACTGCCGCCAGCTTAAGCGCTGCTGATAAAAATCGTATCAGTCATCGCGGTCAGGCGATTCAGCAATTATTAGCACAACTGCCGCTGTAACCTTATCTGATAGCAGGTAGCGGAAGGTCTATAGAAATCTTGCGCGGCGCTATTAAAGAGATAATTTTTACTTTAATAATTAGATAGATTATACTGTTCTACTTTTAAAATTTTGTTGAAAGCCGTTATTTGTCTGTATAATTCACCAAAAAGCGTTATTATGCGACCTATTAACGGTTTAATATTGATATTTGATAGCGTCCATTAAGATTTATCATTTTTCATATCAATGTCAAAGGCGATTGCCCAAGGCATTGGTGGTAAAATAGCTATCACTATCCCCTATTTATTCCAACGGCAACCAATCGTACACGCCCATATTTTGAGGCATGGTTGTCTACTATTTAATCCTAAAGGTGTAATGATCATGGCTACAGATTTACAAGTCACAACCAACAAGTTATCTAACAAAGAAACTCAGCTAACGGTTAAAGTACCCGTTGAAAAGATTCAAAACAAAGTTGAAGGTCGTATTCGTCAAGTGGCGAAAACTGCCAAGATTGACGGTTTCCGTAAAGGTAACGTCCCAATGTCACATATCCGTTCACAGTACGGTGCTGGCATTCAACAAGAAGTGATCAACGACGTCATCCGTGATACCGTTTTTGAAGCGATCAAATCTGAAGACATCCGCGCTGTGGGCATGCCTAATATCGACGACGTAAAACTTGAAGATGATTTCTTAGTTTATCAAGCAACGGTTGAAATCTTTCCTGAAGTTGATGTTCAAGGTATTGATGAGATCGAAGTTGAGCGTCATACAGCCAAAGTTGATGAAGCTGATGTCGATACTATGATCGAAAACCTACAAAAACAACGTGAAGAATTCGTTGAGAAAAAAGGTAAAGCAGACAAAGGCAATCAAGTAACTTTTGACTTTGAAGGCTCTATCGATGGCGAAAAATTCGAAGGCGGTTCTGCTGAAGACTTCAAACTGGTTATCGGTAGCAACCAGATGATTCCAGGTTTTGAAGCAGGCATCAAAGGCATGAAAGCTGGCGAAGAAAAAACCATCGATGTGACTTTCCCAGAAGATTACCAAGCTGAAAATTTAGCTGGTAAAGAAGCTCAGTTCAAAATCAACGTAAAATTGGTTGAAAAATCTAAGCTACCTGAAATCAACGAAGAATTCCTTGAGCTATTTGGTGTCAAAGAAGGTGGCGTTGAGAAGTTAAAAGATGACGTCCGTAAAAATATGGAACGTGAAATCAAAAATGCTGCGCGTAGCCAAGTGAAACAAGCGACTTTTGACGCTTTGCTAGAAAAGAACGAGTTTGACGTACCAAACGCCATGCTAGAGCAAGAAATCGAGCGTCAACGCAACATGATGATGCAACGTTTTTCTCAGCAGTTTGGTGCAAACGCGGATAGCTTCGATAAAGACATGCTACCAAATGAGCTGTTTGAAGAACAAGCGCTACGTGCTGCCCGTCTCGGCATCATCGTTGCTCGTGTTATCGATACCAAAGGCTTAGAAGTTGATCAAGAACGTGTTGAAACTTTCATCAAAGAAGCAGCAGAAAACTACGAAGATCCAAGCGAAGTCATTGAGTACTATACCAATGACAAGCAACAGCGCGCCAACATTGAGTCTGTGGTTCTAGAAGACCAAGTCGTTGATTATCTGATTGGTCAAGGTAAAGTGACTGACAAAGAAGTCAGCTACCAAGACCTATTGGCTGCTCAGCAACAACAGCAGCAAGCTATGTAGTTTAGCAAGAGCTAACTTAGCAACTTGCCTTTAAATGGTACTGATTGCTAGGGTTGATGCAAAAATGCCCTAACGCAATGCCCTAACATATGTGTTAGGGCATTTTTATTGGTAACTTATATACTATCTTTATGAATAGTTTATCGGTACAGCCCTTGATAAATGCGCATAAACCCCTTATTAATAGGGAGTCATTTATCATTTGTCACATTAAAAAGTTACTATTGTCCCGATAAAAAAGTTACCATTAGCTCAATTATTTTTAGCAGCTACGGTTCAGTACCATTATTTATCAGCTATTGACCATATATAGTTTTTCATTGAACCCAATAGGTTTTATTAGCTAGTAAGTTTTATTACAAACCAGCAATGTTTACAATGATAAACACCAATAAAAATTAACGATTTGCAAGCCTCTACCCTTTATCTTTTATATTTATAAACAGGATATTTTTATGACAGATTATGATCGCATCACTGCCAACCCGCATTTTGATATGTTGATGAGTGCACACAACGATGCTCAAAGCATGCAATATACTCAGAGCGCCCCTCAAAGCGCATTGGTTCCTATGGTGGTTGAGCAGTCAGCACGTGGTGAACGCTCGTTTGATATTTTTTCACGCCTATTGCGTGAGCGTGTTATCTTTTTGACCGGTCAAGTCGAAGACCATATGGCCAATCTTATTGTGGCGCAGTTGCTATTTTTAGAAGCTGAAAACCCTGATAAAGACATTCATTTATATATCAATTCACCAGGCGGCTCAGTCAGTGCAGGTTTGGCTATTTTTGATACCATGAACTTTATCAAACCTGAAGTATCGACCATTTGTATGGGCGGTGCTTACAGCATGGGTTCATTCCTATTGGCCGCTGGTGAGAAAGGTAAACGTTACGCATTAGCCAACGCTCGCGTGATGATTCACCAGCCTTCAGGCGGTGCGCAAGGTCAAGCAACCGATATCGAAATTAATGCGCGTGAAATCCTAAAAACTCGTGCTCGCTTAAACGAAATTTTGGCTGAGCGTACTGGGCAACCGGTAGAGAAAATTGAAAGAGACGTCGAGCGTGATTATTGGCTAGATGCTAAAGAAGCCAAAGAATATGGTCTGATCGATGAAGTATTAGAGCGTCGTCCTGCTTCTTTATAGTCACTGTTTTATAGTCACTGTTTTATAGTCACTGTTTTATAGTCACCATAAATAGTGACTATCATAGTTACCATATTAGTAACCGTATAAGAGCCTTGATAAGCCGCGATGCTTGGGTGCTCTGCCCTATTTAAACTCAAGGGCAGCACACTCAAGTATCGACGTAGACATTCAGAATATTTATAAGCATTAAATTTTAGGAGCGCCTTTTATGGCAGAAGATAATACCCCGCAATGCTCGTTTTGCGGCAAAGAAAAAAGTGAAGTGAAGCAGCTGATTGCTGCTGACGATGCCAATATCTGTAATGAATGTATTGAGCTATGTACTGACCTCATTGCCGACACTGACGAAAATGGTGATGACGATAACGACATTGATACTTCTTGGGTCAATAAAAAGCTACCAACGCCAAAAGAATTGCGTGCCAAGCTTGATGAGTACGTCATCGGACAGGATGCTGCCAAGAAAGCCTTGGCTGTTGCCGTTTATAATCATTATAAGCGTCTAAAAGTTAGCCAAACCTTAGCCAATGACAGCAAAAAAGCTAAGATCGGTGCTGATGATGCGATGGTTGAATTGTCGAAAAGCAACATCTTGCTGATTGGTCCAACCGGTTCTGGTAAGACATTACTTGCTCAAACCTTAGCACGTCTACTCGATGTGCCTTTTGCGATGGCAGATGCGACGACTTTGACCGAAGCAGGTTATGTCGGCGAAGACGTTGAAAACATCGTGCAAAAGCTATTACAAGCATCAGATTATGATGTCAGTAAAGCGGAACAAGGCATCATCTATATCGACGAGATTGATAAGATCAGCAAAAAAGGCGATAACCCTTCTATCACACGTGATGTGTCAGGCGAAGGCGTTCAGCAAGCTTTGCTAAAGCTTATCGAAGGTACGGTTGCTGCTATCCCACCACACGGTGGTCGTAAGCATCCACAGCAAGAGCTGATCCAAGTCGATACCAGCAATATCTTGATTATCGTTGGTGGCGCATTTGCTGGCCTTGATAAAGTCATTCAGCAGCGTACGGAAAAAACAGGCATTGGCTTTAATGCCGATGTGAGCTCAAAAGACGATAGTAAACGTAGCTCAGAGCTGCTGCAACAAGTAGAGCCTGAAGATTTGATTAAGTTTGGGCTTATTCCTGAGCTAATCGGTCGTCTTCCTGTCCTTGCCGCTCTCACAGAGCTTGACGAAGATGCGTTGGTTCAAATATTGACAGAACCAAAAAACGCCTTGGTTAAGCAGTATAAGTATCTGTTTGATATGGAAGGCGCTGACATTACTTTTACCAAAGAAGCGCTTGATGCGATTGCTAAAAAAGCCATGGCACGCAAAACTGGTGCTCGTGGACTGCGCTCTATCGTTGAAAATGCCCTTCTTGAGACGATGTATGAGCTGCCTTCTATGAAAGATGCTAAGACAGTACTCGTTGATGAGCAAGTAATTAACGAAGGTAAAATCCCTGAAATCACCTTCTCTAACGATGACTCAGAACAGATAGCAATAGACGCTTAAAGGGTCTTATTTGCTTTATTAAAACTGTCATTAAATTAGTAGCGTCTAGCATATCTTATGCTAGACGCTCTTTTTATGTCTGCTTATTTTTTCATTTTTTTATTGCAGCCAATGTACTGGATAAAAATGACAGCGGCGTTTATCAATCGCCATCAGTCCTCATCATAAATCATGCTAAGGTAGAAATATCGGTAAATCTCAATTATTTACCAATATTATTAATGAGACAAAGGACTGTTTATCATGCTTAATAACGTATCTGCTATAGCAACCTCACTACGTCAACACTTGCCTTTTTCTACCAATACACACCATGACATTGCTCCTTATTATCATAACCATGTCGCTGCTATTACGGGTGCAGGATCTGGTATGGGACGTCAGCTTGCCATTCATTTAGCCAAAATGGGCTGTCATGTGGCGTTATCTGATATCAACGCTGAACAGCTAATACAAACCAAAGAGCTGCTCGTTGGTTACGATATTAAAGCGACTACCACGGTACTCGATGTCTCAGATAACAAAGCCGTTGAGGCTTGGGCTGATAATGTCATGGCAGAGCATGGCAAAGTGAATTTTATCTTTAATAATGCAGGCGTAGCGCTGTATTCGACGGTCGAAGGCAGTAGCATTAGCGAACTTGAATGGGTAATGGATATCAATTTTTGGGGCGTAGTCTATGGCACTAAAGCATTTTTGCCGTTAATTAAAAATAGCGTCAAAGAAAGCGAATTTGCCAATAAAGATAATAAATGTCGCCAGTTTAAAGAACATGGTCATATCGTCAATATCTCAAGCCTCTTTGGTTTGACTGCTCAGCCTTCACAATCTGCCTATAACGCCAGTAAATTTGCCGTACGTGGCTTTACCGAGAGTTTGCGCCAAGAGCTAGATATTCAGCATTGCGGTGTGTCAGCAACCTGTATTCACCCTGGTGGTATTAAAACCAACATCGCCAATAGCGCGCGTGGTAATGACAGCATCAAAGATATCGGTATGCGCGGCGGCAGCAAAGCCATTAGTAGTTTTAATAAGTTTTTAAAATTTGATGCCAGCGAGGCCGCTTGGGTTATTTTGCATGCCGCAGCGACGAACCAGCCGCGCTGCTTGATTGGAAATGATGCCAAAATGATGGATGCTGTCCAGCGTGCGTTCCCAGCACGTTATAGCAAAGTGCTCAATGACATCAATAAAATTTCTCGGAAGTTAAAAGGTAAAAACCATACAAAAACTACTGTCCGTAAGGCGGTTATTGCTAAATAACTTGAAGCTAAATAACTTAGAGCTCAACAAGCAATGATAAAGAACATCCATACAAAAAGGGCTTAAACGCAGATAACGTTTAAGCCCTTTTTTAATCATTAAAATAATAAACACTTTATAAATAATAGGCACTTGATAATAGGCAATATACCTAATTTTATCTTTAATTTACTAAATCGGCTATTATTTTTAATTTTGAAACACTTTACGTATTTGTATTTGGTACAATTATGTTACTAGCAACTTACAGATTAATTACTTGTTATATTTTGATAGGTAGAGTTAGGCTGATTATTGAATAAGAGTGCTACGAATGCCTAAGCATACTTGTCATTGTTCTAATCATTGCCCTTGTTCTTGGCACTATGAGCATTCTATCTATTCGAAATAAAAAGTTATTTTTGCCATTATGGCAACTAAACTATCATATAAATTCAGATTTACATATTATTTTTTAAGATAAGGATATTCTAATGAAAACATTCCCTCGCGCCAAGTCCTCCTCCTTTTTAATAGCCACCATTTTTGCGATTAGTGCAGCCAGTGTGACCGGCTGTAGCGATAGTAATGAAGTCAAAGCGGTTGACCGTGTCGAAGAAGCAGCAGCAATAGCAAGGGTAAAAGACCTTCAGGCATATGCCGATACATTAAAAGGTAGTATGCCAGCTGCCAATGACACGACTGCTAGCGCAGGGGGCGACGCTACAGCAGCTGGCAAACCTTCTATCAAAATGCCGGACGAATCTACTATTCCTGATGACGAATATGGCGCAGCGGTACGCCGTGGTCTACTAATCGCTACCAATACCTACAAAGAAATGCCAGATAACGTCGGTAATCAGCTTAACTGTACCAGCTGTCACCTAGGCAAAGGCTCAGAGGCCTATGCTGCACCTTGGAATAACATGCCAAGTATTTATCCCATTTATCGTACGCGCGCTGGTCGCGTCAATACGATACAAGAGCGAATTAATGGTTGTTTTGAGCGTTCAATGAATGGTAAAGCACTTGATCTAGCTTCAGATGATATGAATGCGATGGTTTCTTACATGAGCTGGCTGTCACAAGATATGCCGTTTGGTGTGTCACCTGAAGGCCGCGGCTTTGTTAAAGTTGATAAAAACTTAGAGCCAAATACTGATAATGGTAAAAAACTATTTGCAGAGAAATGTACCGTCTGTCATGGCGTTGAAGGTGAAGGCCAATACAATGACGATGGTACTTATATCTATCCAGCGGTTGCCGGCGATAAGTCATTCAATGATGGTGCCGGTATGGCACGTACCTATACTGCCGCTGCATTTATCAAAGGTAAAATGCCATTTGGTCAAGGCAACTCATTAACTGATCAAGAAGCGGTCGATATTGCTGCTTACTTTACCCACTTGCCTCGCCCTGTAAAAGCCAATAAAGATAAAGATTGGCCAAACGGCGATGCACCTAAAGATGTGCGTCGTTAA
This sequence comes from Psychrobacter sp. DAB_AL43B, assembly GCF_900168255.1. NCBI lineage: Bacteria > Pseudomonadati > Pseudomonadota > Gammaproteobacteria > Moraxellales > Moraxellaceae > Psychrobacter > Psychrobacter sp. DAB_AL43B. The sequence goes on from NZ_LT799838.1 coordinate 2,988,464, forward strand.
TTTTAAAAGCTTTTATAAATAAATCCTGTATAAAAGATAGAATAAAGAAAGCCCAGCTGTTTAAATAGTTGGGCTTTTTTATGAGTCATCATTAGGATAATTTTAAGCATGGAGCGTTGTGCATAAACAACCTAAGGCAGTTTCATATCACCATCGACCAACCAACCAACTCGGCGCATTATATAAGCCACCATACCAGCAATCACAGCGGGTAATACAAACATCAATAAAATAATCGCCGTCCATAACTGCCCCGTGCTCATAATCTCTTGTGACGCTTCAATCACACCAAACACGCCGACCAATCCGGCGGTACCCATACCGGCTCCTGTAGCCGTACATGCCAGCCCAAAACCGACGGTCGCGATAGGACCAACGACAGCACTTGCTACGACTGCGGGTAATAAAACGATAGGCTTTTTGAGGACATTGGGAATCTGTAGCATACTGGTTCCCAAACCCTGAGATATCACGCCGCTGATGCCATTATCTTTATAACTTGCTACCGCAAAACCTATCATATGCGCTGCACAGCCGACTACCGCTGCCCCACCTGCTACGCCACCAAGTCCAATAGCAATACAAATAGCAGCGCTAGATGTCGGCATGGTCAGCAAAATACCCACCACTACAGCAATCACAATACCCATCAATAATGGCTGAAGGGTCGTTGCTGCTTGAATGCCTTGACCAATCGCATTGACAGCCGCAACAACAGGCGGATTAAGCAGGGCGCAAACTGCCAACGCCACTGCGCATACCAATAACGGTACTAGTAAAATATCGAGCTTAGTCTTGCCAGCGACCCATGTACCAGCCCGATAAGCGAAAACTGACGTCAGATAAGCCCCAATCGGATTGCCAGGCAGCGCAACAAACGTTGCAGGGCCGCCTACTTGCGGTGTAAATAACGTCCCCGCCATCAGCGCTTCGGAATGTGCGCCCAACATCCCCGCCACTAAGCAACTGAGCATCACTAAGGTTGGTGCTTTGAGATAATAAGCGATGCCCACACCGATGCCCGCGCCCATCAATACTGATGCCAGCTTACCAACCGCAATCAATGCTGGTATATTTAGCCAGCCACCGATTTGCGAGATAATAAGACCAGCAATTAGGGTCACGAAAAGTCCCAATGCCATGCCAGTAAAGGCATCGATAAAGTATTTTTGAAAGAAAGCTTTCATCATACCGACGGGTACAGTTTCTGAATGAGTGACAGTCATCATTATGCTCTTATATGAAGTTTGATAGGATGTTCTAAAAAAAAGGGATAAAAAAAGCGTCGTTGTGACGCTTTTTATTTGATAGACCACACCAAAATACCAATCCTAACGACGCTGCTCAACAATAATAGAATCAATACCATTATTTTGTAATCGTTGCTGCGCAGTAGCAACTGCTTGGCGGTTATTCATCGGGCGCGAAATTACCTGATAAATAGGCAAGCCATTACCAGTGGTGTTCTTCACCACTCTAGCATCAACACCTGCCATAAGCACTTGCGCACGGCGACGATCCGCTTCGTCCGCATCACCAAAGCTGTTGATTTGCAAAATATAAGTCGCAGCAGGTTTGGCTGGCTGTATGCTCGCGTTACCTGCATTCGCCGTGTTTGTTCTGTTTGAGCCAGCAGCCGTATTGCTAGTAGCTGGCGTTCCATCGTAAGTCGCATCTTCTTCAACAATGACAATATCATCGCTGTTATTGCCAGTAGCAGCGTTGTTGCCGCGGCTGGGTTCAATAGTCGTGTTTTCAGAGATACCAAAATTACCGGTATCATCGTTACTATTCGGGGTAGTACTTTCAGATTGATTAACAACGACATCAGGTTCGAAATCTGTGATTTGACCTATTTGACCGTTTTCTGTGTTACCGAAATCTTCATCAGGGATAGTCGCCATCTCTTGATTGGGTAAAATATCGTAGAACTCATAATCACCATTATCAGTATCCGTATCGACTCTTTGCTGTATTTGTTTATCAGGATCCGTACCAGCAGCGCTATCACCAGGACTAAAGTTAAACAATGGTGAAAGGTATAAAAACACCCCAATCATGAGCGTTAGAACCGCTCCAACAAACATCCATAATAAGCCTGACACACTACTCGTCTTGCGCTTTTCAGTGGCACCTTTTGGTTTTTTGGCTAACATGGATCTCGTTCTCCCTACTGAATATATCTGTCATTGTCGAATTATTACTATCAATCGTCTGCTTTTATCTTACATGCTAGACGGTGCAGATAACCCTAATAAACCAAGCCCATTGCTCAATACTTGCCGTACTGCTTTAGACAAGCGTAGACGGGCTTGCATCATATCAATTTCTTCTTGGCTCGGTGTTTCGCCTGAAGTCAGACTCACCGGGAGGATGCGATTGCCGTCGTACCAACCATGAAATAGTGCGGCTAATTCTTTAAGATAGTTGGTCAATATATGCGGCTCATAGCCTGTCGCTGAGCGTAGCAAAGTAGCTGGATAAGCAGCAAGCAATTTAATCAGCTCATCTTCGCTAGGCGCAGTGAGTAACTGCTGCTGCTCGGCACCAATAGCATCATCAACACCTAAGCCACTGCTAACCAATTTCTCAAGGACGCGGCAAACGCGCGCATGCGCATACTGAATGTAGTAAACCAAATTGTCTTTACTTTGTGATTTGGCAAGCTCTAAATCAAAATCAACATGCACTTCAGGCTTACGTGCGACATAGTAAAAACGCGCCGCGTCGTTACCAACTTCATGACGCAGCTCACGTAAGGTGACAAATTTTCCAGAACGTGATGACATTTGCACTTTTTCGCTACCGCGCCATAATGCCACAAATTGTACCAGTACCACATCAAGACGATCAGCATCGATACCAAGCGCCAACAAGGCAGCTTTTACACGTGGCACATAACCATGATGGTCTGCGCCCCAAACATTAATGACCTTGTCAAAACCGCGATCGAACTTATTTTTATGATAAGCGATATCAGAAGCAAAATACGTACTTTGCCCATTAGCGCGGCGTACTACACGGTCTTTTTCATCACCAAAATCAGTCGATTTAAACCAAATATTACCGTCTTTTTCGTACAGATAGCCTTTGTCATCTAAAATCTGTAAGACTGGCTCAATCTCACTATCAATCGATCTTTCGCTAAACCAGCATTGGTAGCTTACACCGAAGTCATTTAGATCGTCTTTGATGTCAGCCAAAATACTATTCAATGCTGCATTTAAAAATAGCTCATAGCTTTCACCAAGTAGTATTTTGCTATTGGCAATCAGACCGTCGATATGGGCTTCTTTATCACCTGATAGCAGTATTTTTTCGCCATCGGCATTTATCTCATATTGCGCATCTTCTGCCACATCTTTAGCAACTTCTGCGAAGCTATGTACGTAGCTATCACCATGCTGCGCTTTTAGCGTTGCTGCGATATCGCGGACATAGTCACCGACATACGCGTTTGATGGGAAGATGACTGTTTCGTTATTAATTTCTAAGTAACGCAAATAAGTACTGGTGGCTAGGATATCCATCTGCCGACCAGCATCATTGACATAATATTCACGCGTGACGTCATAGCCAACCGCTTCAAGCAAGTTTGACACGCTCATACCAAATGCAGCACCGCGCCCATGACCGACGTGCAAGCTCGACGTTGGATTGGCAGAGACAAATTCAACTTGTACTTTTTGCCCTTCAAACTGCTTGCTTAAACCAAAGCGTTCTTGCAGATTAAAAATATCATCTAAAACGGCAAACTTGGCGTCGCTATTTAAGAATACATTGATGAATCCTGGACCGGCGATTTCTACTTGGCGGATATCTTGATTTTCAGGCAACGCATTAACGATTTTTTCAGCGAGCTGGCGTGGATTGGCTTTAGCGGCTTTGGCGGCCGTCAGGGCGATATTGCTCGCAAAGTCACCATGGCTGGCATCTTTAGTACGCGTAATTTGGCTATTGTTTTGCCAATCAGCCGGTAGTTCGCCGTCAGTTTTTAGAACTTGAATCGCACTGTCAAACAGTGAGGCGAGCGTATCAATTTGGGCTTGTGACATAGGACTATAAACTCAGATAAATAAACAAAAAATTAATGGGATATAAAATAAGAAGAAAAGATAAGTAACCTATAAATATAACAACCTTTACGTGGTATTGCACTATTTGAACCAAAAATAGCCATAAAATGCTAACTATTATAGTTGATGGTCACGACTTTTATTTGATGGCTGCTTTTGATCACTATTATAAGCGCCAAATGACTTGCGGGTCAGAGCTATTGTAGCGTTCCTGTTGCCTGAGGTTGGCGAAATATTCATACCTAGCCTATTCCGCGTTATAATAACGCCATTTATTGCCTACTTTCTCTACATATCGTGACTCTTGAATGCTTATTCAACTATTTGTAAGTATTTCATTAAAAAGTCATAAAAATAACTAATAGAGAACGTGATACTTTACTACTTTCTATACAGGATAAAATTATGTTTGCTATTGCTGCCAGTACCGTCACCAGCTGGGGACTTTACATTTTATTGCCCGTCTTTATTGCCTTCTTATTTTTTATTATTTGGGACTTATCAAAACAGTCTGGCGCTGGTCGTGCCGGTACCTTTTGGATGTTTTTGGCCCTCGGTGCTGGTTTTATCGGTTTTATCTTAAAGGTCTTGTTAGAAATGGCTTTTAACAAGTGGTTTATCTAAGTACCGCTTAAGTACCACTACGACTCACTGAACCTTGTTATCACTTCTTATGACTTCACTGGTGTAAGTTGGCAAATTCCATGCGCCACCGGCGAAACCTCGGCACATCCCTGTACTGGAATCTTCCGTTAGTGCAAAGGTTTTGCCATTCCATACCCATGTCTGGCTATTCCAGCAGTCACCTATCCCTCTATCCTTGTGAAAAGCAGAAATTTCACCATCAGAGTAATCACTCGCTGATGTCGTAATCAGTTCTGGCTTACTTGGCTTAGCATGATTTATCAGCCAAAATCCTGCACCCATATTATAGGCACCTCGCCAACAGAGGTGACTGGCCAAGGTATAATTAGCATTAACGGGTGTAAAATCCCAATCAAGATTATTACTAGAATATTTTGCTAGGTTGATAGAAGACTCACTTTTAGGATTTATAAGCTCACAATCATCCGTCGTATCTTCAGAGCCTATAAACTGCTCAGAATCAATATCGACCCAGCGATTTATATTTGCTTGAAAGTACGCCAGTTTTTTTGGGTCGAGCGCTTGCTTACCTGCTTCTAGCGCGGCATCGTCTAGATAGCTATAGTCTTTTTTAACGATAGGTATTTTCAGCGCTTTTTTAGGTGTTTGTCGATTGGGATTGTTTTTGCTGATAAATGCTAGCGGCGTACCTACGCGACCTTGTACTTCGTCAAGTTTTAGCAATATCGCCGCCAACCCTTTATCCGATACTTGCCACTTATAAACCCCTGACGTGAACTGTATCTTAGTATTCTGGTTAGCAAGTTTGAGCAGTTGCTGTAGTTGGGTGCGACTTAACTGCCCTTTTCCGTCAGCTGAAAACTGCACAATACCATAAGATTTATCATTTAATGACAGCTCAACATTGTCAGTATTTTTTGATAGTTGATCACTCACTAATTTTTCTTGCTCATCATAGTCCTCGCTACTCAAAATAACTTCTGCACTAGGCAGTTTTTCACCGGCTACGACCGTCAACAATATACTAGCTGACAGTATTTCTTCAGATACCAAACCTTCATCTGCATAACCTGCTGCTCGGCAAGTCAAGGTATTATCACATACCAGTTGCCAGTCGTCTTTGACAAAACCCCAACCTTCAAACGGCGTGCCATAAGCATCATCTGCCATCGCAGGTACAGATAACAAGCTGCCAGCAATCATAATCACAGTAGTCGATATTTTCACAATCTCTTCTCCTTGTTTTTATGACCGCCTGCCGTCATAAGTGCTATTTTTTTGCAACGATCGTTGCACGCATGGGAGCAGGATAGCCTTCGATGGTCTTTGTTGCATCAGTAGGATCTAAGAAGTCTACTAGTGAATGGTAGTTCATCCATTCCGTTTTGCGCTGCTCATCGGTCGAGGTCACTGCCACATCGACGCAGCGCACTTCTGTAAACCCAGCTTTCTCTAGCCAGCCAATAAGCGCCGCTACAGAGGGTAAAAAATACACATTATTCATCTGCGCATAACGGTCATGTGGCACCAGTACGGTATTAGCATCGCCTTCAATCACTAAAGTTTCAAGCACCAGCTCGCCACCTTTGACCAATTGTCCTTTCAGCTGTTGCAGATGCTCAAATGGCGACTGGCGATGATAGAGCACGCCCATACTAAATACTGTGTCGAACAGCTGACTATTCTCAGGTAAAGCCTCCAGTGGCACCGGAATATAATGGGTACGATAGCTGCCTGTGTCATGAGCATCGGCGCTACCGACAAAATGACGAATCGCCATAAACTGATGATAAAACAAGCACGACGGATCAATAATAATAACCGTATCCGCTCCTGCGCCTGCCATACGCCAACCATGATAACCTGAGCCACCGCCTACATCTAATACGCGACGGCCTTTTAAATTGCCCAAATGCGGCGCAACTCGTTGCCACTTCCAATCACTGTGCCATTCGGTATCGATGAAAATTGGCTCGGCTTGCTCCCCTTCATTTTGGCTACTACCAATTTGAAAAGGTCCTTTACGCCACGGCATCAGTTGCTTTAACAAAGCAGTTGCTTGTTTACGCTCAGAGTCACTCAACTGTGCATTGACTGTCAATATATCGCTATCTAACTGTACATTATCGACCGTTAATTTTGGCAATCGTGCTACCGACGCTTGATAAGCAGGCGCATGGGCATAATTGGCTTTGTCTTTTATATCATTTAACCACGTTGGTAACTGCTTGAGCCACTCATAAGCCATGGGCTGTTGCTGCGCCAGTGTCAACAAGGTTAAATACAGTTCACGTTCAGCGTGGAGAATAGTGTCGTTAAGCATAAAAGCGGATTACCGTGTTGATCGAAAGATAGTGTGAGATATAATTTAAAAAAGCTAAGCGTTATTTACATGTCGCGTAAATATTATTTAAACGCCACAATAGAGACAAAGTTTAAAAATTGAAACCAAGTAAGATGACGCTCAAAACCAACTTGTGACAAACGTGTATGATGCTCATCTAAAGTATCGGTAATGAGGACGTTTTCTAGCGCATTACGTTTGCCACTGATTTCCATCTCGGTATAACCATTGGCGCGTTTAAAGTCATAATAACGCTCAACCAACCACGCATCATACTGCTCATCAAAAGCATGAGTTTTTTCAGTCAATACCAGTATGCCGCCTTCGCTTAATGCGGCATAAACCTTCTCTAGCACTGCTACTCTATCGGCAGCTGGTAAAAACTGTAAAGTTAAATTTAAAATCACCATATCACATGGCTCAAGCTCAACATTACGAATATCAGCAGTGATAACTTCTATATCGTGCTCAGGATAATTATCACTCAGTAAGATAGTTGCTTCAGTGGTCATCGCCGGCGATATATCAATCGCTTTAATTTGTAAATCTTGCGGCTCAAACTCGCCAGCTAAAGTCATGCTTGCCGCACCAAGCGAGCAGCCCAAATCATAAATACGGCTGACACGCTGACCACTATCACCCTGTTGACGATACTTACAATGACGACGAGCAAATATCGGCAGCATCGCAAGCACTTGACCATAACCCGGTACGCTACGACGGATCATATCTGGAAAACAAGCCACCACTTGCTCATCAAAGGAAAAGCGCGCCGCTTTGTCTAGTGGTGTAGTGAACGGTTTGTCAAATAGGGTATCGTGTTTAATAATAGCAGGCTTAGATTGGCTCATGGTGCGACTCATTCTTTAATAGTAGAACTTAGATTAGAAGTATTTATCAGTTTTGTTTGATGCTATTAATCGAGAGCTGCTCAACGTAGCAAAAGCACATTATAACATTACTGTTTGTTACTTATAGCGGGCAACTGCCCTGTTAGTCTAAATGTATATCGCTGAGCAAACTATAATCGCAAAACATGCTTAGCTCATATTTTACAGTTATAAAAATAGGAAGAACTATGCAAAATATTATATTAGGCGGTGGCTGCTTTTGGTGCACCGAATCCGTATTTTTAGCCCTAAAAGGTGTACAGTCAGTAGTATCAGGATATATGGGCGGCGAGTCAGCCACGGCTAATTATCAGGCGGTATGTGGCGGCAATACAGGACACGTCGAAGTGATTAACATCACCTTTGATGAGTCTGTTCTACCGCTAGAAGTGCTACTTGATGTCTTCTTTGGTACGCACGATCCTACCACTAAGGACCGTCAAGGTAATGATGTCGGCAGCCAATACCGCAGCGTCGTGTATTACACGGATGAAGCACAAAAGCCAACCATCGATCGCACCATCAATAAGCTACGAGATATGGGGCTTAATATCGTTACTGAGGTACATCCTGCAATTGAGTTCTATGAAGCTGAAGAAGCTCATCAAGACTTTTTCAACAGAAACCCTGGTCAAGCTTACTGTAACTTTGCCATTCCGCCTAAGCTTGCCAAATTACGCAAAGAGTTTAGTCAGTATATGACGAACTAGAATGATGATCAGCTAAACAATAGGTTAAATGGATAGTTAAAATTTTTAATTTAACCTGTAATCCAAATCTTTCATAAAAGGCCAAGTACTAATATGCTTGGCCTTTTTATCGGCTACTATTAAGGTTAGTATTAACGTAGATTGGAAAAAGGCAAGTAACTGTAAAGGCGTACGAAACAGAAGATGCTTGACACCAAAAATATCATTAATAAAGGTAATAATATGAATCCTGAATTTTGGCAAGAACGTTGGCAGAACAAGCGAATTGGATTTAATCAACCGGAGGTCAATCCATTATTGATTAAATACTTCTCCACTTTGGACTTGCCAGCAGGTAGCCGGGTCTTTGTACCTTTATGCGGTAAATCAATTGACATGCTATGGCTGATAAACCAAGGCTACAACGTTGTAGGTATTGAATTAGTCGAATCCGCCGTACAAGAGTTTTTTATTGAACAAGGCATCTCACCTACAATAATTGAACATGAGCATAGTTTAGATATTAAATGCTATAAAGGTGTAGTTTCAGGTCAAACGATAGCGTTATGGGTTACCGACATCTTTGCACTGACGCCAGAGAATATTGGTAATATCGATGCGGTATACGATAGAGCCGCACTCATAGCTATGCCCACAGAGTTGCGCCCAAAATATTGCGAACAAGTTCAGCAATTGAGTGGTTATGCCGCACAACTATTGCTGACGCTCAATTACGATCAAAATGAACGGAATGGCCCACCATTTTCGATCAGTAATGAGCAAATTAAGCAGTACTATACCAGCCACTATCAAATTACTGAGCTTGAAAGTGAACAATCTACTCTGAATGCAGCGCCAGATTTGGCAGTAAAAGAGTGTGTTTGGTTGTTGAATAAACAGTAAGCGAGAAATCTAATGAAAATCTTAGTGAGCTTCGTCAGTCTAATTGCTTTCTTGTTAGTAGTATTGACAGGGCCGCTTTATAAATATGGCATTATTGAATTAGCTACGGTGTTTACAGGATTTAAATATGGCATTTTTACCTCTATCGCAGCGCTTGTGTTGCTCGCATTACAAGCTATATTCAAGCGCAATACGCTCACGCTTGCCACTGTAGCAATCACCGTAGCGTTATCCGCGGTTGCTATTGGATTGCCACTTAGTATGCTAAGCAAGGGTAAAAGCGTACCGCCTATTCATGATATTTCGACCGATTTAATTAATCCACCTGAGTTTGTAGCTATTGCGCCATTAAGAGCTGACGCACCCAATCCAGTCGCCTATGCTGGTGAGGCAACTGCTGAGCAACAACGTCAGGGTTACCCAGAACTAAAAACGCTTCTCTACTCAGAATCAAAAGCTGAATTAGTAAGTGCTGCTGAACAAGTAGCCAAAAACTTAGGCTGGGAATTAGTAAATACTGATACTAGCGAAGGTATTGTTGAAGCAACAGATACTACGGCGTGGTTTGGTTTTAAAGATGATATGATGATACGTATCACTGATAATGGTAACGAGCGTCTGTTAGATATTCGCAGTAAATCACGAGTTGGTGGCAGCGATTTGGGTAAAAATGCAGAGCGTATTCATGATTTTATTGAAGAGTTAGATGAGGTTTTAAAATAGTAAATCTATTTTAAAACCTCGGTTTCCTAAGGTTGAAATAGTTTTTAAGTCGTAAGTTTTTAGGATTAAATTAATAACTGCTTGCTAAATTTTTATGATAATTCTGAAATCTTCCAAATACTAGTTGCTAGGTTCGCTAACTTTTTTTGACGGCTTTCAATGCTATTAAGGTTCCATTTATTATAAATTTTCGCTAAACCTTGAGTCATTACTAAATTGCTTTCAGAATAAATTATCAATTTTTCTTGAAAGGATTTATTACCTGCATCACGATTACTACTAGTTTCCAACAAAGTCATATTACCTAATCGATAAGTCATTGAGTCAACCTTGGTATCGTCAATATCACTCCAAGAATCGTCTGGACTTTCAGGTAAGATATGTTCAATATTAAACTTATCATCATTTTCATCTCTACCAACTTCACTGACTTTTTTTTCAATTTCACATAGAATATGGCGAACGATCTTTTTATTACGATTGTCAGTAGTTTTTAGTTGCTTAGCAGCAAAGGCACTTTTGAAAACTTCATCCTTAGGATAAATTCCATCTAACGCTTTAATTACTAATTGTGCTGAGCTGAGCTCGTTAGATTCAATACTAACTGCTATTCTGTTGTAAAATCGCTCTTGTTCATTAGGTGGATTATTACAAATTACATTATAACGAAATGAAAGAATGCTTATCGCACGTACAATTGACAAAAATCCTTTTCTATCACTTTCAAAAAACTTTTCATAGCTTGCAAGCAATACTGAAAAAGGCTGTTTAACCCTATACATACTTAACTGTTTAAGATGCTTTGACTCTTCAGTCCATCGAGCGTCCTGTATATCTTTGAGAGCGGTATATGCATCAGCTGATAGCTCAATTTCTTTAACCAACTTAAAGGCATCTTCTCTATTTCTAATATGCTTACGAATTGTTTTGAATAAATCCGTTTTGCGTATGAGTTTATGACGACTATTCCAATAAACTCGTAAAAACTCAGGAAAACTTTCATTTCCTAATAAAGTGATAATACTTTCCCAACGTTCTTCTAAGTGTTTGATTTGAGTATCATGTAAGTCATCAACACTAGCTAATGAAAACAAGTAATTTTTTAATAAGTCAGTAGAAGAAAGACGTACGCCTCGGGCGTTAAGTGTTTCAAACACTTTAAAAGCGTTAAGTTCATCATTTACGGTAATAACCGTAAAGAATAGCTTATCTACTAAATCATCTAGAAACTGAGCAAAATCCTGACCACTGGAAATTTCCATCCCAAACTTCTGCTTAATTTTGTTCTTGAACCAATCAAAAGCTTTGCGGATTCTATGTTCAGACGCATGTAACCCACGTTGTGGTAGCTTATCTAGTGTTATTAGATGATTACGATAGTATTTATCATTGTGTCTATTCAACTTTAGGATTGGTGTTTCAATAAGAGTAACTGGATCAGTATAGCCAATATAGTCATTTTTCAACTGATGTAAACGTTGGCTATTGCGATCAGCATCAACATTGTTACTCACCATATCTTTTAGAAAACTTAGCCCTGCAAGTATTAAAATGCTTAGAGTCGTTAAGCGTTGCTGCCCATCAATAATATCAAACTGTTTATTATTTGTAGTTTGCAGTACCAAATAGCCCATGTAATGTGCAGATTCAGCCTCTTCTATAAATAACGCTTCTATATCTTGCCACAGTTCTTCCCATTCTAAGTCCGACCACGAATAGTCACGTTGAAAGGGAGGTACGCTATAACGTAATCCATTACCTAATAATTGACGGAAAGTGCTGTTCGTAGTGTTGAAATTCATTGACATACTTTCTTCCTAAAAGAATCAAATTATTAGTTCAATCTCTCTAATTTTATAGCTTGAGTTTATCTTTAAATTACATAGTATTATTAACAGTATATCAATTTAAGATGAATGTGAGGAATGCTATTGTTTTAAGAAATAGCCTTATTCTTATACCAAAACCCTCTTTCAACCTTACACCTACGTCAGCTTATAGTAACCAGTTGCGTCTATAGCTTTTCTTTATTATTTAGATTGGTTACTCTAAACCAATCTCATCATATTGATCCTTGATTTTATTTTTGGCCTTGCCATTACCATTACCATTACTTATGTTTATAGGATATTTTCATGCGCTTGACTCATTTGTCCACTTTATCTTTATTGACGGCAGCCATTGGTTTAAGTCTGGCCAGCACCGCTCAAGCTGCCAAGCCAGAAGCACCAAACTTATCTAATGCTCAATTTCAACAGTGTCTCGATGGTTTAAAAAGCTCTAGCAAGTTCCGCGGTGTCGATAGCTTTACTTTTAACAACTATCGACCGACACAGCCTGATCCTAGTGTCATTCAATCATTAAACTATCAACCTGAATTTCAAAAAGACGTTTGGGATTACCTGTCATCACTCGTTGACACGGAACGAGTAGAAGATGGTATCCGTGCCAAGCGTCAGTGGGCAGATACCTTGCGTCAAATTGAATCACGCTATGGCGTCAAACCTGAGCACGTATTAGGCGTTTGGGGTGTAGAGTCCAATTTTGGAAAAACATTGGGCAAAAAACCTTTATTTGAATCATTAGCGACACTCTCTTGCTTTGACCGTCGTCAAAGCTACTTTCAAGGCGAGTATGCAAATGCCCTAAAAATTGTGCAAAATGGCGATATTGCGCCAAGTGATATGACTGGCTCATGGGCAGGTGCCTTTGGGCAGACGCAGTTTATGCCGAGCACTTTTTTAGAGTTGGCTGTCGACTTCGATGGTGATGGTCGCCGTGACTTGGTCAATAGTGTCCCTGATGCGCTCGCCTCTACGGCAAACTTCTTAGATAAACGTGGCTACCGCTCAGGTGAGCCATGGGGTTATGAAGTCAAGCTACCTAGCGGATTTTGGGCAGCGTCCAACCGTAAAGATAAAAAGTCTATCAGCCACTGGCGCAATCAAGGCTTAACGCTTGCTAATGGTAGCTCATTACCTTCTAACTTAAGCAGTGCAGGATTATTATTACCAGCGGGTAAAGACGGTCCCGCGTTTTTAGTCGGTAAAAACTTTGATACTTTTTATTCCTACAATGCATCAGAAAGCTATGCACTAGCTATTGCTCATTTATCGGATCTGATTACTAAAGAAAATAGCAGTAAAACGGACTTTATCACGGCTTGGCCGACAGATGACCCTGGTATTGGTCGCCAAGAATCCAGAGATATTCAGCAAGCACTATTGAATGCTGGCTACGATATCGGTGAGGTTGATGGCATCATAGGTGATAATACCCGCACTGCTATCATGCAATATCAATCTAGTCGCGGCATATTCCCTGCTGATGGACGCGCAGGACAGAAATTTCACCGCTTAATCGTTGGGAACTCTGCTCCTAGCAGCTCTAATTCTGGTAACCAATATGGCAATCAATATGGACAACCAACAAATAGTCGTCCTTTGAATCCAGCGCCTGCAGACCGCATGGGTCAGCTGATTCAACAGCAAAGCAGCGCACCGAACAGCTATTCATCTCAACCATCAACGCGACCAACAGCCGTTACGCCATCGACATCAAGCAACACGCGCTATCGCCGTGTGACTGGGGCTGATGGTGCTATAAAGCTAGTGCGTGTTGACGAAGGCTCATAACCTGATATAGTTAGGACATAGCAAAATCGATACGCTGATAGCCCCATGCTACTGATATGAATTTTTCTAGCTTGCTGTTCGTAAGTGTGACCGAGGCTTTAAAAAACTCATTCCAGCAGCACTGCATTGTTTTTGAAGTATTCTAATTATAGTATTTATAATCATTATCATCAGTTGTTCAAACAAAAAGCCACGCTAATGAGCGTGGCTTTTTGTTTGTGACTATCAGTGCAATCGAATCGTTAGTTAATAAATGCTTGCTAATAAACCCGTGCTTAACTCAATTTAGTAGAATTGGTAAAAATAATGCTACTAAAAAACTACTAAACAATTATTAGACAATGGGTGGTGGATTGGGTTTACCATTTTCACCATCCCAGTTTTCACGAGCTTTATCATCTAAGTCAGCAGGGGTTTTTGGCTCCCATTTGCCATTTTCTTTCCATGTCTTATCGCCCCAATCCGCATCTTCTTCTTTTCTATCTAAATCCTTATAGGCTTGGGTAGGATCAATGCCGCGGCGCTTCATATCTGCTACTTGTTCTTCTAGCGTATGAAACTGGTTTGCCGCGTGCATGGTTTCTTCTAAGCTATTCAATTCATTCTTTAGTGCATCGTTTTTAGCATTACTCATTGTCTACTCTCCCTAATTATTCAGTATTATTATGTGCTTATCCTATTTATTATCACCGGTCTTAAATATATTCACAACCGTTGCGACGTATGCTTTGTATTACAAAACGTAGCCATAGCCCAAAAGTTATCAGCATAGAACAAAACCATAAATATGCATATCATCATAATCATAGACATAGACATAAAATTTATAAGCAAAACAATTGACGATATAATCTAGGTCAGGGGTAAAGGTCTTGGGTTCTCTGTCGTTGGCTTCTTTTCTACAAGCAATCCTTTTGCATAAAAGGTTAATTTCCAAAGCTCTTGTGTTACCCGAGTGCCATAAGTCGTTAATTGTATCCAATTGGCAGCAACCAATTGACGCTGTAATTGGTTTAAGTCATCTTGAGAAATTTGACAGCGTGATACAGCATGGACGTTTGGCATCTCTCTCTTGATATCCGGCTCAGCTCTGGTTGCGACTAAACGATTGATAGCGCTTTGTAAACCATAGCTTGAAAAAGTAGCCGGTATCTTTATTAGAGCGATTAACACCTCTTGCCACGTCAATAACATTGATCTCGTCACGTCCGTTAAGTTGCCACCCTCATAAGCTTGGGCTTTATATTGAATCTCGAAGGTTTCTGTTAATACGATTGGTTTGCTGACACTATCAGGCATCAGATGATTAGGGACGACAGAATCAGCTTGCTTAGTAACTTTGCCAGTAGATAAGATATTAGCCGCTTCTTCAGAGACAGCTGGTTTATTAGATTTCATCAATGCTTCGTCACCAACTCTTACCCAGCCATCACTTACTTCATGATTGGCAACCATCTTATAGTAAGCCTGAACCAGTAATGATTCGATGTCATTTTCTGTTTCATAATAATAAATCTTATCGGCTTTTTTGATAACGGTACTGGTAAACTCATTCAATTGCCGGCTGATAATGGCATCGCTATGATGCTTCTTAACCAATATCAGTAAAGGCTTGAGCTTAGCTTTAGCATTTAAATAACTCAAATGCATTTGACTCACACCGGTATTTTGCGCAGTACCATAGCTGTCACCAATAATCATCAACGCATAATCACAAGCATCAATACATTGGCGACCATATAGCGACGCTTTTGGCAATTTACTAGAAACGTCATAGGTTAAAAAGGCTCGCGCTTGAAAAAATACCGCAACACTATCCAAGACCAACAACTGGTCGTTGTCAGCGCATATGACGTGAATATGATAGCGACGGTTTGGCACACTCACCTCTAAGCTTAGTTAGGTAGTCACATAAATTGATATA
Source organism: Psychrobacter sp. DAB_AL43B (assembly GCF_900168255.1). Lineage (NCBI taxonomy): Bacteria > Pseudomonadati > Pseudomonadota > Gammaproteobacteria > Moraxellales > Moraxellaceae > Psychrobacter > Psychrobacter sp. DAB_AL43B. The sequence goes on from NZ_LT799838.1 coordinate 3,004,254, forward strand.
GAATAAGACACAATTTAAATATTCTGCTTAGCAAATACTAGCCTAGCATAATCTTGCTGAAATGCGTTCAGTTTATTTCTAATACCACTAACGTAATACGGGATTATAACAGCTGTATTCATATTAATCATGTCGACAGTCCACACTAAGATTGAGAGGGCGCTAATATTTAGAGGAAACATAATATTGTAAATGTGTTTCCTCGCCAAGTAAGCGCCGTATTAATAAAGCCAGTTTTTGATTATATTTGGTCGCATAAAAGGTCAACGGCAGCTGAGTATTTATCATCGTTGTATCATTACTCTCTAGGGCATTTCCATCTAAACTGTCTGTAGGCAATGCTGACAGCTGGTTTGTCAGCAGTAACTGCTTGACGCGCTCAGCGATCGCTTGCCCTGAATCGACAACGTCCATCGACAGCTGATGCTCTGCAATTTCTTGCAATAAAAAAGACTTAAAAAACGGATAATGAGTACAACCTAGCACCAACTGATCTACCCCATCTTCAGCAAATACTTGTAATTGCTGGCGTAGACGCTGAGCAGTTTCACTATCCTCTGGCATACCTAACTCTACCCAAGGTACCAATTGCGGATCGAAATACTTGGTGACGATTGTAGCGTTAGGACTGGCAATACTAGTGATAACGTCATTAAGTAACGCACCGTTTAAAGTCGCTTTGGTTGCCAATACCGCGACATGACCACTTTTACTCGCCAGTACGGCAGGCTTTAGTGCTGGTACCAAACCCACAATAGGCAGCTGCGGATAATAGTCTCTTGCGGTTTCTAACGCATAAGCAGAGGCACTATTACAAGCAATAACGATGAGCTTACAATCTTGTTGATACAGCCATTCTACCGCTGCCAGTGTCAACGCTTTGATATCTTCACTATCACGGTTGCCATACGGCACATGTAAGGTATCAGCATAATAAACGTAGCGCTCATTCGGCAACTGCTGGGCTAAGTGCAGATAAACAGACAAACCGCCAATCCCAGAATCAAATAAACCAATTGGAGCGTTACGGTCTTTATTAACCGTCTTTTTCGTCACGTCGCTATTGAGTACCGTTTTTTCAACAGTATCGCTATTAGCGACTATTGAACGTATATCGATCATACTAGCCACTGTATTTGCGGCAATTTTCATTTTTATTTTACCGCCGTTTTCATATAAATATTGTCCTACTCATACTACTGATAAAGGTGTCAATTATTGAAAGGCTAGAAACTTAAACGCTAGAAACGTGAATATTAGAAACTTGAATAAATGGCATTAATGAGCAAAGCCTCATTTTCACCCAGCTGGCATCGATAACTGATAAGATTTACCCCCACTTTGCAGGGTTAGTATCGTCTCACCATCGCGCTCTGTCAATTCGCCAATGTCGGTCAAATGATAGAATGCATTACGACCAATAAGCGCCGTTAAACCATTTCGAACTGTCATATAAGGACGTATTTGCGCCTCGGTTTCTGAGCGCTTGTTTTCTTCATGATTGTTTTCTTCATGGCTATTAGCATTATTAGTTTCACTATTACCGTCAGCTATATAAGTATTTAAGCTGATAAGATGCTCATCATCTAAACGTGCAACATCACCAGTGGTCGTCGTGAATTCCAACCAACTGGTATCATTTTCATTAACGATACCAACATCATTGATGAGTAGCGGTGCATCTTCAACTTGAATACGAAGTTTTTGTACTGGGGTCTTCAAAAAATACTCAACGGTGCCATTATTCTCTTCTTTCCATAAAATAGTGGCAAACAAATTGACTAATGACTCTCGGGTCATATGCCCCCCTTCATGCCACCATTCACCATTGGCCTTGATAATCAA